>CAXRKA010000104.1:0-6229 GCA_964231155.1 Alphaproteobacteria bacterium
CTACACGACGCTCTTCCGATCTAATGCCGTGGATGCCTATATTCTTAATCGATAAATTTAATTGATTTAAAGATCGTCAAATTCTATTGGGCGGGCAGAGCTAAAGTAATCTTTGCCAATAGATTTTGGTAAGAGTGCCCACATACGACCTTCTGATTTCATAGGGCCTGCAAGAAGCTCTGCATCTCTGCCATGTCCCCAAAAGACATCACCACGAATGGGGCCACGAATAGCACCACCGGTATCTTGAGCAATCATCAGCTGATAGAAGTCTTTTTCTGTATAAATCGGGTGCTGTGCTTGTAGCCAGATGGGCATGCCATAACCCCAGAATTTTGTGTCAATGGCGAGTGAGCGCTTGGGTGTCAGCTCAACACCTTGACCACCAATAGGTTTCTTACCATCAAGCTTTCTGAAGAAGATGAAAGACGGGTTTGTTTCTCTTAATTCTTGCGCTTTTTCTGGATAAGCAATCATCCAGTTACGGATGGATTGAAGCGAGACTTGGTCTTTTTCAAGTTGTCCCATTTTGACCAATTCACGACCGATTGCGTAATAGGGCCAGCCGTTTTGGCCAGCATAGCCAACACGTAAAACAGAACCTGTATCTAGATTAATACGGCCAGATCCTTGGATGTGGAGAAAGAATGCATCAATAGGGCTGTCCACATAGGCAAGTATGGGTGTTCCTGCTTTTGTACCCTTGTTGTTGATCTCAGCGCGTGTTTCATAAGGGACAAGACGGTTATTTTTAATACGACCTGCAATACGTCGACCGGATAAGTCATCACGGAAAGCACCAAGATTAACATCAATTACATCATCAGGACGTGCGTAGATTGGAGTTTGATAGTCTCTGTGTTTTTTCAATGAACCATTGAGCTCAGCTTCATAGTAACCTGTGAAAAGCCCAGTTTTGAAAAATCCAGCAAAGCTCACGTAAGGTGAAAACCATTCTTCAAAGTAAGCTTTAGCAGCAAAAGGTTTATCAGGCTGAACAGAACGACCAGCCTTACAGGCTGCTTGCCAATCTGCATGAGTGCCGTAGAGACCTTTGGGACCAAATGGAGCTTCAGGGCTTTTCTTTTCTATGGCATCACAAGATACAAGAAATGTTTTTAAAGCATCAGCATGATTGTCTCTATCCCAATTGGGTACCTCTTTAAATGTTGTTTTCTTCAAAACAACAGGTTGATCGGTTCTATCTTGAAGGCTAACAAGCTTATCACAGCCAACCAATCCAAGGCTTAAAACAATAGCCATTGCCAAGTGCATATATTTATTCATCGTCAACGTCCTTTATTTCAGAGAGATACCAGATCTGATTGTCTTCGTTTAAATCTTTTTCAAAAGTCCAGATATCATGAACCAATTCATTGCGAACAAATTCACCCATCTTCTTTGGTGTGTCCGGGTCTGCTGACCAAAAATCAACAGAAATACTGACAGTACTTCCTGTGTTCTGAACACCTGAAATGAGCGCTTCTTGAACGGTGAGGTTCTTCATCTCAGGTTCAACACCATCAGTTTCCTCTTTTTTGATTTGCTTATCGACAGCCTTAAACAATTGAGGCTTTAAAAGGCTTTCTAAAGTCGCGCGGTCTCGATTTTCAAAAGCACGGACAATCATGTCATAGGCACGCATAGCACCGTCCAGGAAATGATAGGGGTCAAATTGGGGGAATTGGCCTGTTAGATCAATGAGACGATTGTGTACGGTTGCCGTAGAAACCAATTCAAAATCAGGATGGACAGGCTTTAAGCGTTTAGATTGTTTTTTGTTTTCTGGTTTTGTGACAACAGATAAGTCTGGTTTTGTTTTATTCTTTTTCAGTTCTGGTCTGTTTTCATCGTCTCCATTATATTCTCCAAGGCTCGAACGGAGGCGTAGAAAAAGGAACAGTGCTATTACCGCAAAGATAATAATATCGATAGTTAGATTCATAGATGTTTACACTCAGAATGATGTTGTTGCACAAGTAATATATAAACCAGCCGAGTCATAAATCCAAGTCCTAGCAAAAAATTGTTTGAACGGGCGCAATTATGCTTTAGTTTAGTCCTCACAATTCAATGTAAAAAACAACAAGGATGAATTATGGCCGACGAAAAAACGACTGCTGATAATGAACAAGCTTCAAACAATCTTTCTATCACTGTGAATGCCCAGTATGTTAAAGATTTTTCATTTGAAAATCCGAACTCACCGAAAAGCCTAATGGCGGCGTCTCAAGGTAAAGCACCAGATGTGAATGTGAATCTGAATGTCGAAGCCACAAAGCTGAATGAAGAGAGCTATGAGACTGTGCTGAAAGTCAATGCTGAAGCCAAGGTTGAAGGTGAAGTGGCTTTTATTGTGGAGCTATCTTATGCAGCAATCATGACTTTGCAGGGCGTACCTGAAGAGCAGATTCAGCCTATCTTGATGATTGAAGGCCCACGTTTGGTCTTCCCGTTTGCGAGACAAGTTGTTGCTGATGCAACCAGAGATGGTGGTTTCCCACCACTCTTGATTAACCCTATTGATTTTGTAGCGATGTACCACAAAAATAACGCTGAAAAAGCTCAAACTGCAGGTAACGCATAGGGTTGAGGATTAGGGCATAACACATGAGACAAATTGTTTTCGATACTGAAACGACCGGTATCAACCCGTTTGATGGTCATCGTATTGTTGAAATTGGTGCTCTTGAGGTTATGAACTATGTGCCAACTGGACGAACATATCATCAATATATCAATCCTGAACGTGATATTCCCGAAGAGGTTGTTCAAGTCCATGGTATTGATAATGAGCGTGTCAAAGATGAACCAACATTCACACAGATTGTCGGCGAATTTTTAGAGTTCATAGGTGATGCTGAGCTTGTTGCGCATAATGCTGAGTTTGACATGCGTTTCATTAATCATGAGCTGCGCCTCGCTGGTTTTCAGCATATATCTGTTGATCGTGTCATTGACACTTTAAAGATCGCACGTAAAAAGTTTCCAGGCTCTCCCGCAAGTCTTGATGCGCTATGTCGACGCTTTGATATTGATAATTCCTCACGAACATACCACGGCGCACTGCTCGATTCTGAATTATTAGCAGAAGTTTATCTTGAGCTTATGGGCGGTCGTCAGCAGGGATTAATGCTGAGTAGAGACCAACGCCATTCTCAGGAAGAAAAAAATTCTGTAACAGAAAACGTAACTAACCGAAGTAAGATCTGGCCAATACGTGCCCATCAAGCAACAGAAGATGAGCTGAAAGCACATCAGGATTTTGTTGATTCTATTGAAGAACCAATCTGGCAAAAAATAGGATCTTAGTTATGTTGTCTATGTGGCTTTTTCTTCAATCTAAGCGTGATAAGCTACAAGCCTTCAAAATTACACTTCTACGCTGGCGCTATTTTGAATTTTGGCCGTGGTGGCTCTTCTATATTCCGGTGTTTATGAGTATTCTAGATTTAATTTCAGAAGGTAATGGCACTATACTTAAGTCTAGGCATATACGTACACCGCTATATTCACTGACAAAAGCCTATCAATCACTGTTCCATCAATGGTATGTTGCCTTTGACATTGGTGCTCTAAATGAAGAAAACGGGACGCAAAGATAATCAATTGCAACACTTTACAAAGAGTACAAGCATTACCAGAATGCATGATGAAGGAATAATCTATGGCTGACATATCACTAGTACGAGAGCGTGGTCGATATATTGCACGTCTTGCTCAAGGTGAAAGCGAAATGGAGGCTCTTCATCGGTTGCGCTATGATATCTATTACACTGAAAAAGGTAATGCACCGGAGCCAGAGGCATTCAAAACAAAAATGGATCGTGACTCCTATGATGACTATGCAACGCAGATGGTCATAGTTGATCAAGAGAATGATGACATCATTGCAACGCATCGCCTTATTTTTCAAGATGATGTTCCTACTGGAAAAACTTTTTACTCCGAAGAAGAGTTTGATTTATCAAAACTCCTTGGTGATGGTAGCTATTGTATGGAGATTGGCCGTGCTTGCATTAAACAAGAACACCGCCGTGGCTTTGTGCTTTCTATAATGTGGAAATACACGATGGAAATTATCAAGCATAAAGGTGTTACACGCATGTTTGGTTGCGGTAGTTTTCTCGATATAAATCCTGAGGTGCATCAGCATACTTTATCTTATCTTTATCATAACCACTTAGCGCCAGATCATTTGATGCCAGAAGCCAAAGATCCATCAACAACACTCAATTTGTTGTCGCCAGAAGATATTGATCAAGACAAAGCTCTTGAAGGTGTTCCGCCCTTGATGAAGGGGTACCTCAATTTGGGTGGACGTGTTGGTGGTACGGCCTTCTTGGATCACGCTTTTAATATGTTGGATGTTTTGATTTTTGTCGACGCTGATAATATTCCAGACAGCTCAACACTGAATAGGATTACGAAATAATGACAGCAGATACATTTTCTCCAACACCTGTTTCGAGTGGTTATACGGTTCATTCTGCACCTTTTACATTTCGCATTGCTCAGACAGCTGAAGATGTTGATAACGTTAAGCGCTTGCGCTACCACGTTTTCTACACCGAGAAAGGTGCCAAAGCCCTTGGTGATATGGGCAGACTTTCCATGGATTTTGATGATTTTGACGATTATGCCTATCATGTCATGGTTGAAAATGAAGAGGGTGAATTGGTGGGCACCGTGCGCTTAATTACGCGCGACAATGTGCCTCAATCAAAAAACTTCTATACGGAGCAGTTTTATAATCTCGATGTTTTTTTGGATAATGCACGTCCAGCCATGGAATTGGGCCGCGCATGTATAGCTAAAGATTATAGAAAAGGCCGTGTTCTTAATTTGATGTGGAAATACACTATGGGTCTTATTCGTGAATTGAATATTGAGTTGATGTTCGGCTGTGCAAGCTTCCTTGGCGATGATATTAAAGAGCACGCGCATGCACTCAGTTACATGCACTATAATTATTTGCTACCAGCTGAGCTACAGCCAACGATTACTTTTGAAAAAACAACACATCTTGATCTTTTGAGTGAAGATGAAGTGGATACACAAAAAGCACTGGCAGGCATTCCACCATTGATCAAAGGATATTTGAAACTGGGTGGACGCGTGAGTGATCGTGCTGTTGTTGATCACCAGTTCAATACGGTCTTTACATGTTTATTTCTCGATATAGATTTTATCTCTGACAATGCCTTACTTAATAGAATCACCAAAGGATAGCCCTTTTCGCTTCTTGCCCATTCAACCATGGCAATGGTTGCGCGTGCTATTGCGCCTGCTTTTGTTCGTAGTCTGGACATTGTTCTGTGTTGTCATGGTGATTGTGACATCAGTGGTTCTGAAGAATTTAACAGGGCGCGCTTTTTGTCTGTTTCATCGTGGTGCAAGTTTTATTTTTGGCCTGCGTATAAAAATGGTCGGCCAACCGATTACAGATCAAACGGTAATGTACTTATTTAACCATGTTTCTTATTTTGACATTATGGTGATTGGCTCTCAGGTCAAAGGCTTTTTTGTGGCTAAGTCCGAAGTATCAAGCTGGCCAGTATTGGGCCATTTATCAAAAATTCAGCAAACGATTTTTATTGAGCGCAATCCAAGAAAGGCAAAGCTACAGGTTGTTCAATTGGGTGAACATTTGCGCCAAGGAAAGAATTTGATTGTCTTTCCTGAAGGTACAAGCACAGATGGCACTTTGGTTGCGCCAGTTAAATCAAGTCTTATTCAATCGGCTCAGGCCGCTGGCCTTAAAGCTGTGCAGCCAGCGGCGATTGTTTACAACGATCTTGGAAATAAACCTTTATCAACAGATAAGCGCGATACCTATACATGGTATGCAGAAATGCCATTCTTCAAACATTTCCTTCATGCTATTGCCCAACGTGGTGTTGAGTGTACGCTTGTTTTTGGACAAGCATTAGATATTCACGAAACAACAGACAGAAAAGAAATCGCAGAACAATGTGAGATATTCATTGGCAAGACTCTTAAAGCCTATAATCAATAAACTTCATTTTATTGTGGTTCTTTGTTGACATAATTTATTTCTTGCTTTATAAATGCCTTCGTAAATTTCATCACTACAAAAGGAGACATAGAAATGAGTTTAGATACAACAGAAATGAGTTCAGAATTAGAAGAATTAGTGGAAACATTAATAGAAACAGCTCGTATTGAACAACACAAGAGAAAAAAGAGAGTAGATTACCACAACTTG
>CAXRKA010000105.1:0-2830 GCA_964231155.1 Alphaproteobacteria bacterium
GGTGGATATGCTGTTCAACCTTACGGTGTGAAAGAAATCCGTGATAGCTATGGTGATCTAATTTTTCAGTATCAATCTGTAGAGCCGATTGAGATCGTTGCGCCTAAGCCCATGGAAAAGCTCAATGCTATGCTCAAATCAGTTGTTCGTCAAGGGACTGGCCGCTTTTCTTCCGTAAGGAATATGGACAGCGCAGGCAAAACAGGCACCAGTCAAAACTTTAGAGATGCTTGGTTCATTGGTTATAACTCTGAGCTCATTATGTCCGTCTGGTATGGCAATGATGACAATACGGATATGACGAAAGTGACAGGTGGCAACTATCCAGCAACAACATGGCGCTATGTTATGCGAGACATCTACAGGAACAAAGCATTGCCTCCAAAACTTTACGGCTTTGAACCAGAGAAATTAAAAATAAAAGACGATGATGAGGTAGATATAATCCCTGATGAGGAATTAGAACCAAATATTGGCTCCTTCCCCATCATCGATTCTGGCATCGACTCTTATGATCGTCATCATAATCCACGTGGTTTTGAACGGTTATTACAAAACCTTTCTAATGAGAGCCATTAATTATGTTTCGTTCTCTCTGTTTTGCCATCATTTTATCGTGTATTGACCCCGTTTCTGCTAAAGCGGATATTAATCAGCTTAAGTTCTATATTGAAGAGCTCACAACACTGAAAAGCACTTTTGAAATGACAACACTTTACAGCAGTGATATCAGATATGGAGAATTTTATTTACAACGCCCAGGACGTCTTAGGTTTGAGTTTGATGATCAAAAAAATGTCATTATTGCTGATGGATTTCTTATTCACTTTATTGACAACGATGCACAAGACTACGCCAATAATTTTATTAATGCGACACCAGCACAAGTTCTCTTAAATCAAACAATTGATCTTAAAGCAGACTTTGACACAACTAAGGTAGATACTAGTAAAAATTCTGTGTCTTATAAAATCCAATCTAAAGATAACCCAGAAGTTGGATTTGTTGTCATACATATGAACAAAACGCCCTATCAAATTAAGGGCTGGACTATTTATGACGCTATCGGTGATGAAATCAATATAAAACTTACGAATATTGAAGAAGATGTTTCAATTGATCCACGGCTCTTTGTATTCAAAGCACCTCAGGCTGATCAGTCACCAGACTCACCAGAATTCCGCTAATCAGTTTACTTACTCCACCAGCCCTTACGCTTTTTACCTTCAGGCTTATCAGATGCAGAGACATCCTTGACATTTAAAAGCTCAGGATTGCTTGCACGATGCCCTCTGTCTTCTGTCTTTTTAGAGGCTGGTTTATCCTTCTTATCTGCTTTTGGCTTTGTCTCTTTTTTCTTGTTCTCAGTTTTGTCCTGGTTTTTAGATGACTGAGGCTTCTTAGCCGATTTTTTAGCATTAGAGTTGGCCGGCTGAGCATCCTGTTTATCCTCTGAATGTTCTTTCTTAGGGGCAGAAGACTTCTTATTCTCTGTTGTCTTTTTATCTGACTTCCCTTTATCCGACTTATGAGACTTTTTACCCTTTTTGTTATCACCTTTAGATGATTTAGGATTATCAGTATTGTCGTCCTTATTTTTGGACTTGTCTCTATTGTTGTTCTTATTATTTTTAGAGCGCTTCTTATCTTTTTTCGTTTTTATATCGTAGTCATTTGGCCCCATATCTTCATCAGTATTAATGACAATAGTGACCTTATAGCGTTCTTCCATGTCAACGACCTGGTCACGCTTATTATTCATGAGATAAAGAGCAACTTCAGACGGCAAATCAATAGTCACTGTTTTGACATTATCTTTAATCGCCTCTTCTTCAACTGCACGTAACGCAAGCAAAGCTGCGGAGTCAGTTGTTCTGATGTTTCCTGTACCACCACACATAGGACAAGTTGTAAAGTGTGTTTCCATCAATGATTGATTGAGGCGCTGACGTGACAATTCAAGAAGACCAAAACCAGATATACGCCCAATTTCAATACGTGCGCGATCATGGCTCATAGCCTCCTTAAGTCGTCGCTCAACCTTACGGTTGTGCTTATGGCTCTCCATATCAATAAAATCAATAACAACTAATCCGCCCAAATCACGAAGACGGAGCTGGCGAGCAACCTCATCAGCTGCCTCTAAGTTTGTACGATAAGCTGTGTCGTCAATATTGCGTGCCTTGGTGGAACGTCCAGAGTTCACATCAATGGCAACAAGTGCCTCTGTTGGGTTGATAATCAAATACCCGCCTGATGGCAAATTGGCACGTGTACTAAAGATCTCACCCACTTGTTTCTCAACTTGATATTTATGAAACAGTGGAATGGCCTCATCTTTGTATTCCTTGACCTTTTTAGCATGGCTTGGAATAAGAAGTTTCATGAAGTCTTTGACTTCTTTATAACCATCTTTACCAGACACAATGATCTCGTCCATATCGCGATCATACATATCACGAACAGCCCTACGGCGCAGACTGCCTTCTTCATAGATAAGCTCAGGGGCAACAGAATTCATAGTTGTTTCACGAATTTCACCCCATAAACGGAGTAAATAATCAAAATCGCGTTTAATCTCTGCTTTTTTGCGCTCAACACCCGCTGTACGCATAATTACAGACATGCCCTTAGGGATATCCAACTCAGCCAATATCTTTTTCATACGCCGGCGATCTTTTGTATTGGAGATCTTACGGCTCACCCCTCCACCACGTGGTGAATTCGGCATCAGAACACAATAACGGCCTGGCAATGAGATATATGTCGTCATTGCTGCACCTTTTGAACCACGCTCTTCTTTGGTGGCTTGGATCAACATAATTTGTCG
>CAXRKA010000106.1:0-3932 GCA_964231155.1 Alphaproteobacteria bacterium
AGCGTTAAGGCCGATGTGATCGAATTTATTATCAAACGTATTGAACGCTCTTACGCTGCCGCACTCAAGATCGCACATGAAATTGATGAAGAATCTCTACGTAGCAAACGTGCTATTACAATCCCCTTTGTTAAATCACTCCTAGATCTTTAATTTTTTGCCAAAAAACGCCTCTCTTTGCTTGCAGGATAGATTTTTTTGCTCTATATATTCTGTGAATGCATTGTATTGATACATAAGGATATTAAGAATGGCACGCGTTACCGTAGAAGATTGTATTGAAAAAGTAAGCAACCGTTTTGAGCTTGTACATGTTGCTGCTCAACGTTCACGTGAGATTAGCAATGGTGCACGTTTAACGATTAAGCGTGACAATGACAAGAACCCTGTTGTTGCTCTACGTGAGATTGCTGGTAGCACAGTTGAAGTTGAAACTTTAAAAGAATCACTGATCCGCTCTAAGCAGAAATTCATCCCTCATGATGAGGAAGCTGATGAAATGATCGATTTCATGGAAGGCGAAGCAGAATGGGATGATCTACCATTGGCTGATGAAGGCGAATTAGAGATGGGTGGATTTAGCGCAGAAAACTACGAAGACGCTGATAACTATGCTGAGGCGACCCCTGCACCTGCACCATCTTTTGAAACATCTGTGCCTATTAATGATGAAAACATGATTGGTGTTGCAGTCGTTCCTGAAGAGCCTGGAGAAGGTTCAGAAGACGACGAAAACCTCATCGGCTAATAAATAATACTCACACTGCATTGATCACTTTGTTATAATTGTCGTAAACAATTATACTGTATGCTTATTTTTATCGTTTATCCCGCGTACAAGCCCAAAGACAATGCTGAGTAAAAAAAACCTCGTTAAAAAAATTCATGCTTACGCCCCTCATGCTGAGCTTTCTCAATTTGAGAAAGCCTATGACTATGCGAAAAAAGCACACGAAGGCCAGAAACGTGCTAGCGGAGAGCCCTACTTTACTCACCTCGTTGATGTGACAGATATTCTGATCTCGATGAAGATGGAGGTGAACACACTGATCACAGCCCTTCTTCACGATACAATTGAAGATACAGACGTCACCTACGAAGCCATCAAAAAAGAGTTCGGTAAAAATATAGCCAATCTTGTTGATGGTGTTACAAAGTTGTCACGTATTGAACTGCAGTCTGCTGAGAACAAACAAGCTGAGAATTTCCGTAAGCTTGTTTTGGCCATGTCTGAAGATATCCGTGTACTCCTTGTTAAGCTTGCTGATCGATTACACAATATGCGCACATTGAGCTTCCTTAAAAAAGAGGAAAAACGCAGACGCATTGCTTCAGAAACTTTGGAAATCTATGCGCCTCTTGCTGAACGTATCGGTATGCAGCAAATTAAAGAAGAACTCCAAGATCTTTCTTTTAGAGAATTAAACCCTGACGCCAGGGAAAGTATCGAGAACCGTCTTTTGTACCTTCGAGAAGATGGCGCTAATCTTATTGATGACATTATCAAGACACTAAAAAAGTTGATGAAGAAGAATAGCCTTAAACCAGACATCAACGGGCGCGAAAAAACGAAGTTTTCTATCTGGCAAAAAATGCAACGCAAGAACGTCGCTTTTGAACAGCTTTCAGACATCATGGCTTTTCGTATCATTGTTGAAAAGCTTGAGGATTGTTATTCCGTTCTTGGCCTAATTCATAGCGAATATGCTGTTGTCCCTGGTCGATTTAAAGACTTTATTTCAACACCAAAACAAAACGGTTATGCATCGCTTCACACCACTGTGATTGGACCATTACAGCAAAAAATTGAAATTCAAATCCGTACACAGGAAATGCATGAAATTGCCGAATACGGTGTGGCAGCGCACTGGTCATACAAACAACAAGATGAAAAGAAGGCACAATCAGAAGGAAAGCAATACCGATGGATTAGAGAGCTTCTTGATATTCTTGACAATGCTCAAAGACCAGATGAATTCCTTGAGAACACCAAAATGGAATTGTTCCAAGATCAGGTGTTTTGTTTTACACCTCAAGGGGACCTCATAGAGCTTCCACGTGGTGCATGCCCTGTTGATTTTGCCTATGCCGTGCATTCACAAGTGGGAGATACATGTGTGGGTGCCAAGATTAATGGTCGTATTGCACCACTGACTACAAAACTCGAAAACGGTGATCAGGTTGACATTGTTACATCAAAGAACCAAACACCCTCACCAGCATGGGAACGCTTTGTTGTTACTGGGAAAGCCCGCTCGCGCATTCGTCGCTTTATCCGCATACAGCAACGTGAAGAGTACGCCTCATTGGGACGTGCGATGTTACAAAAAGTATTTCGGACAGAAGGTTATGACTTCACAGAAAAAGCTTGCCGTCAGGTTCTCGATAAGTTTCAGATGGATGAGGTTATTGATCTCTATACCGCTATTGGATCCGGCCATCGCAATGCACGCGAAGTCTTTAATGCCATCTTCCCGAGCCATTCAGATAAAGTGGCGCATGAAAAACGCAATATCAAAGCCGAAGACATTATCCAGAAAAATACGCCAACGGATAATAAAAACAAAAGTAAAAGCAGCGATAGATCGATAGCCATTGAAGGGCTTATTCCTGGAATGGCTGTGCACTATGCACGGTGTTGTCACCCACTGCCAGGAGACAGAATTGTTGGCATTGTGACCACAGGTAAGGGTGTGACCATTCATACAATTGATTGTGAAACGCTTGAAAGTTTTGCTGATCAACCAGAACGTTGGCTCGATGTTTCCTGGGGTTCTCAAAGCAATGAAGACACAAGTAAGATGGTGGGGCGTCTATCATTGACAGTCTCCAATGCGCCTGGTGGGCTTGGAACAATCTCAATGATTATTGGTAAAAGTGGTGGGAACATTACCAACCTTAAAATTACAAACCGTGCTGTGGATTTCTATGACCTCTTTATTGATGTCCAAGTGTCGAATGCGAAGCACTTAAATGATGTGATGGCGGCTTTACGTGCCGCCCCTATTATTATTACCGTCGATCGCGCTCGCGCATCTTAAAAGCTTGATCTTTCATAGTTCTAGGTTAGTTTAAGGTCTATGTTTAAACGGCGTAAGAAACAGTCAAGCTTACAACAGCTTAAATCCTTGGTACTGGCGAGAAAGGGAATTTTTCGTCCCTTCACTTATATGTACCATCGGATCAAACGCTTACCTGAGCGCCCGCATCGTGTTGCCATTGGTGTGGCCTGTGGTGTGGGTGTAAGTTTTACACCTTTTTTCGGCTTTCATCTTATTATTGGCTATGTTCTGACCCTTCTTCTGGGTGGGCATGTCGCTGGTATGATTGTTGGTTCATTGATCGGCAACCCTTGGACGTTGCCCATTTTCTGGACAGCTGGTTACTTCCTTGGCCGCATGCTCATTGACATTACCGTTCCAGATATGAGCCCAGAGACACTCACAGGCTTATCTTTTAGTGAAATTATGGACAAACCCGTTGATTTACTTCTACCAATGTCTGTTGGCGGCCTCATTTTAGGGCTTATAGCTGGTGTTATAGCCTATTACACCTCAAGGTCTGTGGTTGATACATATCAAAAACATCGTGCTCAGCGTTTGAAAAAACGCCGCGAAACCATTAAACAACGTATGCAGAAAATTATATCTGACATAGAGAAAAAAGAATCAGGTCAGTCATGATTACAGGACACGGCATAGACATCGTTCATATACCCCGTATCAAGTCTCTCTTGGAACGCTTTGATGATCAATTTAAGCAAAAATGCTTTACTGAGACTGAGATTCAACAGGCAGATGAAAAACCTAGGCCTTATGAACGCTATGCTAAGCTCTATGCAGCGAAAGAAGCTATGCTCAAAGCCATTGGTACAGGAATGCGCGACGGCCTATCTTGGCATGATATTGGAATTTATCATACGGATTTGGGCC
>CAXRKA010000107.1:0-4556 GCA_964231155.1 Alphaproteobacteria bacterium
CTGGCACAAAAACTTCAACCTGGCCAGAAACTTGTTACACGTGATGGCTATTTCTGGAGCTGGGATGGCCTTCGTGGAACACCGGATGCACAAACTGTCTTACAACAAGATACGGATGCACAACGCTTAAAATACCGAAACACCATTGATGCTCTACAAAAATCTCTAAAATCAGCAGAGCAAAAAGTTGAAAAGGCACAAGCCGCAACTGAAAAGCTAAAATCACAGCGCACTGAACTGAACGATAAGCGCCGAGCACTTCAAGATCAAAGGCTTGAGCTTGATAACAAAAAGCAAAATGCTGAGCGTGAGCTACACAATGCTGAGAATACCCTTCACCGTGAAAACACACGTCGTGATAGCCTCTCTAGCCAAATCACAGATTCAAAAGAACGTCTTGAAAAGTTTCAGTCACGCTTGGGGGCTTTAGAAAAAGAAAAATCATCATTGCAAAATATTGAACATCTTGAAGAGGCGATGAAACAAAGTGAAGAGATTATGCAAGCCTGTGAAACAGAATATACACAGCTGCAAAATAATTACATTCAGATCAATTCAAGCTATCAGCAAAACCATGATCGCCTTCATCAGTATGAACAAGATTTAACATTCCAAAATCAGCAAGCACAATCGTCAGAGCAGCGTTTATCAAACCTAAAGCTACGCCTTTCACAATCCGAGACACGCCAGCAAAGTTTAAATCTTGAACACAACTCCGGCGATGAAACAGCGATAGAAGCGCTAGAGAATAATATCGGCGAAGCCAAAGCACAGTTGGACACCCATACCGAAGCCATGGATCAGTTTTATGTTGAGATGAGAGAGCATGAAAAAACCTATCAGCTTCAACAAGAGCAACTCTCCAATGCACGTGAACAATTTGCACGTTATGAGACACATGTTCAAACCAGCAACGAAAGCATTGCCCAGTTGGAACAAGATATTGTTCAAGAGTTTAATTGTACTGCTGAAGAGATTCGTACACATTTTGAATGGTCAGAAGAGATTGATCAGCAATCTATTGAGGATATACAAGCCCGTTTTGAGAAACTTAAAGATCAGCGTGAGCGCATTGGCGCTGTAAACTTACGTGCCGAAGAAGAAGCCGAGATATTAGCCAAAGAGGTTGAAGAGCTCTCCACTGAAAAAGAAGATATCACAACAGCCATCAACAAATTACGCAGCGGCATTCATAAACTTAATCGTGAAGCCCGCCAAAAAATGGTCGCTGCCTTTGAAACTGTGAACACGCATTTCAAAACAATCTTCAAACGTCTGTTTAATGGTGGTGAGGCGCATCTTGAATTAATCGAGGCAGACGATCCTTTAGAGGCTGGATTAGAGATTTATGCCTCTCCTCCAGGGAAAAAGCTTCAAAGTCTTTCACTGCTCTCTGGTGGAGAGCAAAGCTTAACGGCAATCTCTCTGCTCTTTGCTATGTTCCTCACAACACCAGCACCGATTTGTGTGTTGGACGAGATTGATGCGCCTTTGGATGATGCCAATGTTGAGCGTCTTTGTGATCTTCTCGTGAACTTCCGTAAAGAACACAGCACACGTTTTCTGATTATTACACACAACCCTATCACAATGGCACATATGGATCGCCTCTATGGTGTAACCATGGCTGAGAAAGGTGTGTCAAAATTGATCTCTGTTGATTTAGAAAAAACATCAGCCAATGACCCTGAGCTGGCTGAATTGATGGCTGCAGAGTAGTGATTTAAAATAAACCCCAAGGAGTTTAACCATGAACTTTCATGATCCTCTTATCTACCCTGCACTCTTCACCCTCTTTTTTGCCTATATCATTGGCGCCATTCCGACAGGCCTTCTATTATCAAAAGTTTTCAAAACAAAAGATCTCCGAAAAATTGGTTCTGGGAATATTGGTGCAACCAATGCACTTAGAACGGGCAATAAAACCTTTGCGGCTCTTACGCTTCTTGGAGACGTGGCGAAGGGTGCCATCGCCCTCTCCTTAATCAAAGATTTTATGCCCAACATTACACCTGAACTCTTTTATGGCGCTGCACTGGCAGCCATTATAGGACATATCTATCCTTTCTGGCTTGGGTTTAAAGGTGGGAAAGGTGTGGCCACAACTTTTGGGATTTTACTCGTAACCTTCCCAAGTTTGGCACTGTTTGCTGCTGTTATTTGGTTGGCCATAGCTTTCACGTTCAAATATTCTTCTCTTTCAGCTTTGACGGCCGCTGTCTTGATCCCAGTTCTGGCAAAGATCTTTATGGCTGATGTCATTAGCCAAGCTGGCTTTCAGTTTTTAGGTGTTGTCACTCTCGTTATTATCTTTACGCACCGTGAGAATATTCGGCGCCTGATGAAGGGCAAAGAAGGCCGCATTGGTCAAAAGAGCTAGACGCTCAAACACAAAGGTTATCACCATGTTTAAAAAACGCAGCGCTTCATCTTTTAATCCAGAGCATGTTGCTGCAATTCAAATCCTTTCAACAAAAGGGATTGGCTCGATCACCGCGCGTCGGCTGTTTGATCTTTATGGTTCTCCGACAAAAGCCATTGAACATTTTGAAGAACATGCTCAAAGAGCACGTCGAAAAATCACACTTTTGCCTGAAAAAGCAGCTCTAAAAATCATTAAGGACGTTTATCAATATGGTGGAGAAACGGTTCTTTATTCTGATGAAGATTATCCAGATAGCCTGAATATATTGGCTGATTCACCACCATTGCTTTACGTCAAAGGACAACGTGGTCTATTAAAACAACATTGCGTAGCTGTTGTGGGCTCACGCAATGCCTCTTTATCTGGGCGGAAACTCACCTACAAACTGGCCATAGAATTAGCGGAAAGTAACTATGTCGTTGTCTCAGGTATGGCGCGCGGCATCGATACATCAGCCCATGAAGGTGCCCTTCAAAAAGGTTCAACCATTGCTGTTCTGGCAGGTGGTATTGATAATATCTATCCACCTGAGAATGCTGGTCTCTATCATAAGATCTGTACCAACGGCCTTATCGTTTCAGAAAATCCTCTTGGCATGCAGCCTATTGCACGACATTTTCCAAGGCGAAACCGCATTGTGGTTGGCTTATCCCTTGGAACTGTTGTTGTTGAAGCCGCCAAACGTTCAGGCTCTTTAATCACAGCTGACTTGGCTGTGGATTATGGCCGTGATGTCTTTGCCGTTCCCGGGCAGCCTGGAGACCCCAGAGCTTCAGGTACAAACCACCTGATTAAATCTCAAAAAGCACAATTGATCGATAGCGCCAATGATGTGATAAAGGCCATTAAAAACATGACGCTATCTCCACCGCCTCAACTTCCAACAAAAGTCAAAGATGAGTTTGATCTTTTTGTTGAAGTTGAAGATGTTGAGGTTACTCAAAACATCGTACCAGAGACAGCTGCTCAAGAGAGTCGTAATTTAAAAGATGTGATACTCAAATCTTTATCAAAAACGCCTATTAGTGTTGATATGTTGGTCAGAGACTTACAACGCCCTACAAATGAAATTCTCTCCGCTCTGATGGAGCTGGAACTCTCGCAAGATATTCAGAAACATCCAGGCAATAAAGTAAGCCTGATATAGGCTTACATCCTATTCATGAGTATAAAAAGCTTAGATAACAGCTTCGAGAATCTTTTTTATTAAATCTTCAACAGATTCTTTGCCATGAATAGCATCAAACTCAATGACTGGCACACTATCAACACGGTTCATTTCGAAAGCATAATGCAGCTCATCATTAAGACGACTGAGATTGTCATGCGTCCAAAGATCAAGCTCAAACTCGCGAACATCGCCTTCTTCCTCAAAACGTTTAATAATATTTGCATGCTGGCCTTCAACATTCGATGCTAAGCGAACAATAACATCTGGTTTTGGTGCATTCAGTGTCATTAAATCAAAGCTATGGCTTAGCTGTCGTTGTGCTGCTTCAGCATAATTGCAATCAATGCTCTCAAGCCAGTACTTCTGATAGCCGGACTCATGCCATAAACAATAATCAAAGACTGAATTATAACTGTGCTGTGATGCCAAGAGATGCTGTGTTATTTTTTGCAACATAAATGTAGCCTGTGAAGAAAAAGCACGCTCAACTGCAAATTCTTCATCTAGTATATCAAATTTTTTATCTATAAAAGGATTGGCTAATATATCTTCAGATTCAATACGCAAATCCTTCAGTATGTAAAAAAACTGATTGGCCAATTTTGTTTTACCTGTAGCAACACTGCCTGCGATTTCAATTTTGTATTTTTTTGAAGACATATTTTATTTCCCTGATTGAGTTGAGATAATAATTATCTTAAATATAAAGTCGCCACAGTCAAACAAAATTATACATAACAAAAATAGTTTTACAGGCTTTCTCATGTTGACAAATAATATTTACAGAATAGTCTACTAATATTATGGATATTGATAAAACCGCAAGTCTTTTAATTGAGCAGCTTCTCTCACATCAGAAACATTAACTCTTTTTGGACGTTGCTGAGTATTTTAAGAATGCAGATATATTGCTATATGGTGGGGCCATTAGAGATGCCCTACTAGAGAAAGTGCATCTTA
>CAXRKA010000108.1:0-7345 GCA_964231155.1 Alphaproteobacteria bacterium
GCTGTTATTTCTCAACAGCAAGCCCCTCAGTCTCCAGTGACTGTGAGCGAGCTGAAATCTGATACAAAAGAAGATACAACAAAGACTGCGTCATTGTTCGATCGTTTAACAGGACGTACGGCTAAAAAAGAAGACACTGAAGCTGAAACAGAAACCACATCATCTGGTGAAACTGGTTCAGGAGGTTTAACACTGACAGCTGCTGACAGTAAAGAAGCCACATTGACTTCTGAAGAGAGCCCCTCTTTAACATCAAGCTCAGACGACGATCTTGATATACCCGCTTTCCTCCGCAGACAAGCAAACTAGGCTATGCCTGGATGTTTGTCCGCACACTATCCCTAGTGAAAACTTCCGCCGGCCCTGTGCCGGCGGCTTTTTTTGTATAGAGGAAACTTACTTGTTTATTTTTAAACTTTGAGCTGTACACTGATCACAAATAACACCCTTAGCCTCATAGAGACGTGAAATGTCAAAGCAACAAACCACTATCCTTGCTCCTATTCAATGTCACGGTGTTGGACTGCACTCTGGACAATCTATTGAGATGAAATTTATTCCCTCTGAAGCCGATCAAGGCATCCGCTTTGTGCGTATAGACATCCAAGATAAAGATAATACGATTGAGGCACTCTATTCTAACGTATCCAATACAACACTATGCACAGAAATCAGTAACAGTGATGGCATTTCAGTTGGTACTGTAGAGCATCTGATGTCTGCTCTACGCGCAATTGGCATTGATAACCTAACGATTGAGATTGATGGCCCAGAAATTCCTGTTGTTGATGGCAGTGCCGAACCGTTTACATTTTTAATGCGTTGTGCTGGTAAAAAAGAGCTCAATCAAGAACGTCAAAGACTACAAATTTTAAAAACAGTGCGCGTTGAGCAAGATGATAAGTATGTTGAATTCTCTCCTGCCGATAGCGCTGTATTTGATCTTACTATTGACTTTGATCATGATATTATTGGGCAACAGCATAAAGTTTTTGATCTCAACAAAGACAACTATAACTATCATATAGGCCGCGCACGCACCTTTGGTTTTGAGAAGGATATTGAACAGCTGCATGCCGCAGGCCTTGCCCGCGGTGGCTCTCTGGATAATGCCGTTGTCGTTGGCAAAGATAACTCCATTCTTAATCCCAGCGGTCTGCGCTTTGAAGATGAATTTGTTCGTCATAAGATATTAGATGCTGTTGGAGACCTTTATCTTGCTGGATCTCAAATCATTGGCCGCTACAAAGGCTTTAAGCCGGGCCACGAGCTTCATCACAAACTCTTGGAGGCTGTTTTTAATGATAAAGACAGCTACCAAATGACAACACTATAAGAACTTCATTACACCGTTGCACCCCGCGCTATGAAAGGCTATGCTCATCATACCATGTCTGTACGTTTATCTATCATCACTGGTGTATTATGCCTCGCCTTAACGGGCTGTGGGATGTTTTCTGGAGACAAAGAGGACATTGAAAATTTTGATCAAGACCAGAAATCAGTGATTGAACTTTACAATACAGCCAAAGACAATTTAGAAAAAGAAAGCTATGAAACAGCTGCGGCTGGCTTTGAAGATGTTGAACGACAATACCCCTATTCAACTTGGGCAACCAAATCGATATTGATGGCTGCTTATGCACTGTATAAAGATCTTGAGTACAATCGTGCCATAGCCACACTTGACCGCTTCATTGAGCTTCATCCAGGACACAAAGATGTCTCTTATGCCTATTACATCAAAGCGCTTTGTTACTATGAGCAAGTTGTTGATGTTGGACGTGATCAGGCAACGACAGAAAGCGCTAAGAAAACTTTTGAAGAAATTGTACGTCGTTTTCCTGAAAGCAAATATGCACGTGATGCCCGCCTCAAGCTTGATTTCGTCAATGACCACCTGGCTGGTAAAGAAATGAATATCGGCCGTTTTTATCTTAAACGTGGGCTTTATCCAGCCGCCATACGTCGATTTGCCAATGTCGTGCGCGACTATGAAACAACAACACATGTCCCAGAAGCTCTTCACCGTCTGGTTGAAAGCTATCATGCCCTTGGTGTTGACCAAACAGCCGTGAAGATTACAGCCGTTCTTGGATATAACTATCCTGGCTCAGATTGGTATCAAGCCTCTTATGCACTTATGAAGGGCCAATCTATTCCAGAACTCCAAGGTCCAGAAGGTACTTGGGGACAGCTTAAAAAGTACGTTGGAATCGATTAAGAGATTGCACAAAACCCGTATTTTTAGCAAAATAAGGGCATGCTCACTCACCTCACAATTTCAAATATTGTTCTGATTGATCATATCAGTATTGATGTGCCCAATGGCTTGTGCGCATTGACTGGAGAAACGGGTGCAGGTAAGTCAATTATCCTTGATGCTCTTGGCCTTGTTTTAGGCCAACGCGCAGAAACACGTCTTATACGTGATGGTGAAGAAGAAGCTTCAGTCACAGCCAGCTTTGATCTTCCACGGCACACTCAAGATACTGTGAAGACTCTAATCGCGTCCAGCGGCCTGTCTTTAGAAGACAGTACGCTCATTATGCGCCGCATTATCCGGCGCGATGGTCGAAACAAGGTCTTTATCAATGATCAACCCTGCACACAAACTCTATTAATGGCAATTGGGAGTGAATTGGGTGAAATTCATGGGCAATTTGAAACACACGGGCTTTTAGATCCGCAAAACCATCTCAATGTCTTGGATCGTTTTGGACGCCTCATTGATCTAAGAGAACAAACCAGCGAAACATGGTCAACATTATCCAAACTGCATACCCAAAAAGCTGAACTTATTGCCACCATTGAGCAAGCACAAAAAGAAGAAGATTATCTCCGGCATGCGCTTGATGAGTTAGATAAACTCAACCCACAACCGAATGAAGAGCCTGAGCTCGTTGAAAAGCGTAAGCTCTACATGAATGCAGAAAAACTGATTGAAGCCGTTAGTCTTGCTGAAAATGCTCTTCAAGGGCGCGATGGCGGGCGCGATCAACTCCATTCAGCATTGGCCGCTTTAGAGCGGCGTGCTGATGAAGGTGGTGAAGCCATGGAGCCCATCATAGATGGTCTTAATCGTGCCTCTATTGAAATTGATGAAGCATTGCACCGCCTGGAACAATTCATGTCTGATCTTGATCTTAATCCAACAGAACAAAATGATATTGAAGAACGCCTATTTGCTTTAAGAGCCACTGCACGAAAGCATTCAACAACGGTGGCTGAATTACCTGATGTCCTAAATGACATAAAGCAACGCTTACAGCTGATCACAGATCAAACGGATGCCCTGAATGGCATCAATAAAGAAATAAAAGCGCAGCGTGAAGCGTATTTAAAACACGCACGAGCACTTCATGATCAACGCATAGAAGCTGCTAAAACTCTCCAAACAGCAATTATGAAAGAATTCCCTCCCATAAAGCTTGAAAAAGCTGAATTTACAATTGCGATCAAAGAAAAAGAAGAGAGCCAATGGGATGGTAAAGGGCTTTCAGACATTTCTTTCCTTATATCTACCAACCCTGGTTCAGCACCTGCCCCTCTGCATAAAATAGCATCGGGCGGTGAATTGGCCCGTTTCATGTTGGCTGTTAAAGTGGTGCTCAACGATGAATTTGCTGTCCCCATCATGATCTTCGATGAAGTTGATACGGGTATTAGTGGTGCAACAGCAGATGCTGTTGGACGACGCCTGGCGCGTCTTGGTCAAAAACAACAGGTCTTGCTTGTAACCCACTCCCCCCAAGTTGCGGCTTGCGCGGATCATCACTTACAGGTTTCTAAAAATAGTAGTGCTGAAAGCACAACAACGAGTTTGCTCACCTTAAAAGATGAAGATCGTATTGAAGAGATTGCACGGCTTCTTTCTGGTGAAAGTATTACTGGTGAGGCAAGAAATGCAGCTATATCGCTATTAAAGAAGAATAATCAGGCCAAGGCGGCATAATACACCATGTCTGATACCCCACTTTTTGAGCATTTTAATGCCGCCAACCACAACACTGATCTCCCCACTTCAAAAGATCAAGCGGCTGACGAAATGCAACGCTTAACAGAAGCACTTCATCATCATAACAAACTCTACCACCAGCAAGACGACCCAGAGATTAGTGATGCAGAATATGATGCCCTCAAGCGACGACTGATCAAACTCGAGGAGGCTTTTCCTGAGTTTAAACATCCGAATAGCCCAACAGCCCTTGTTGGCTATCAACCGATTGATGCTTTTGAAAAAGTCAAACATAAGCGGCGTATGTTGTCTTTGGCCAATGCCTTCTCAGAAGACGATGTCAAAGATTTCCTAGATCGCATTCAACGTTTTCTCAAAACAGATGAAGCAATTGAGCTCACAGCAGAGCCTAAAATTGATGGCTTATCCTGTGCGCTTCATTATAAAAATGGACAGTTTGTTCAAGCTGTCACACGTGGTGATGGCACTGTTGGTGAAGATATCACCCATAATATTTTGACGATGAAAGATATTCCACGCTCTTTAACTGCACCCTTCCCTGAAGAGATTGAAATCCGTGGGGAAGCTTATATTGCCACAGAAGATTTTCTAGACATGAATAAAGAGCGCGAAGAATCAGGAAAGAAGATCTTTGCCAATCCACGCAATGCTGCCGCAGGCTCCTTGCGACAACTCGACCCTAACATCGCTGCACAAAGACCATTAAAAATGATTGCCTATGCTGTTGGGCATGTCTCTGATGATTTTTATCAAACAATAAAAACACAATCACACTTCCGTGAAGAACTAGAACGTTGGGGATTTCGTGTGAATGCGCCTGTTGCTACTGTTTCATCTGTCAAAGACATGATGGAATATTATGAAGATATATTATCTACACGCCCCGATTTGCCTCATGAAATTGATGGTATCGTGTATAAGGTCAATCAATTTGATCTCCAAGAACGACTAGGCAATGTCTCAAATGCACCACGATGGGCCATAGCTCACAAATTGCCTGCAGAAAAAGCTGTTACTGTTATCAAAGACATTCTGATATCTGTTGGACGCACTGGTGTTCTTACACCCGTGGCCGACCTTGAACCCGTAGGTGTTGGGGGTGTTATTGTATCTCGTGCCACCCTTCACAATGAAGATGAGATACAGCGTAAAGATATTCGTGTTGGTGATACTGTGATCATTCAACGTGCTGGTGATGTTATTCCTCAGGTTCTAGAGGTTAAAACAGAGCTACGCTCGCAAAATTCTGTTCCTTTTAAAATGCCAGATACCTGCCCTGAATGTGGGTCTCATGCTATCCGCCCTGAAGGGGAAGTTGCGCGGCGTTGTACAGGTGGTCTCATATGCCCTGCACAAGCAATAGAACACCTCAAGCATTTTGTTTCGCGCAAAGCCTTAAATATTGATGGTATGGGTGATCGCATTATTACAGACTTTTACAATAAAGGCTGGATAAAGAATCCGCTTGATATTTTCACTCTAGAAAAACGCCAAGAAGCTGGAGAAATTAACCTTCTAGAGCAAAATGGTTGGGGAGAGAAATCTGTAGAAAATCTTTTTAAGAGCATTGATGACGCGAAATCAGTACGACTTGAGACCTTTATTTATGCACTTGGCATTCGACAAATAGGTGAAGTGACGGCAAAGAAAATTGCACAAGAATTTACAAGTCTGGACACACTTATATTGACGTATCAGCCTAACGCTGCATTCCCAGATTTATCCAACATCGACAGTATAGGACCTGAAATTGACAAAGATTTTCAAGAGTTCTGGGCTAAAGAACACAACCTAGAGATGATTCAAGAACTAGCGACAGAAATGTCTGTTTCTGATTATGTCCTAGAGGTTATCGATTCTCCCATAAAAGGAAAAACCGTTGTCTTTACAGGAACACTGACAACATTATCGCGCTCTGAAGCAAAGGAAATGGTTGAACGATTGGGGGGAAAACCTAGCTCTAGTATTTCATCAAAAACGGACTATTTAGTGGTTGGTGAAGGCGGAGGAAAAAAACGCCAAAAAGCAGAAGAATTGGGGGTCAAGGTGCTGAATGAAGATGAATGGATGGGATTTGCAAAAAAACCCGTTTGAGCCTATGCGTCATAATGTATTTTTAAGATATGAACGCCTAAGATACAGACAAGAATAAAAATAAAACTATGTAGCTATTCAATATGTTTGGAATAATCGGTATTGCTGTCGTTTTCATTGGTGTTTTTGGAGGTTATCTCCTCGCTGGTGGTAAGATGAAAATCATCATCAAAGCAGCGCCTTTTGAGTTTATGATGATTGGTGGTGCCGCGATTGGTGCCTTCCTTATTGCAAATTCTACCACCGTTATTAAGCACCTTGGGCATGGAATGAAACAGTGCTTTAAAGGTGCCCAATTTGGTAAACAAGATTACGTTGATCTTCTACAGCTTCTTTTTGCTCTGATTAAACTTATGAAAGTTAAGGGTGTGATTGCTGTTGAAGGCCACATTGAGAACCCCGACGAAAGTGAGATTTTTGGTCAGTTTGAGACAATTAAAAAGAACAAATTTGCTATGTCTCTCATTTGCGACACAATGCGTATGATGACAATGGACCTTAATGATCCTATTGAGATGGAAGATGTTATGAACACAAGCATTGAGAAGCATAAAGAAGAAGAACACCATGTTGCTCATGCTTTAAGCACTATGTCTGATGGCCTTCCGGCTTTGGGTATTGTTGCGGCTGTTTTGGGTGTTATTAAAACAATGGCTAGTATCAACGAGCCACCAGAGATTCTTGGTAAAATGATTGGTGGTGCCTTGGTGGGAACCTTTATGGGAGTGTTTTTATCTTATGGTTTTGTTGGCCCTATTGCTGGTAAAGTTGCAGGTGTTGTTGATGAAGAAATGTATTACTATTACACCATCAGGAATGCCTTAGTTGCTGCCATGCGCGGTCATGCACAGCAAATCTGTGTCGAAATTGCGCGTCAATCTATTCCTTCACATCTACAGCCCACATTCTATGAAGTTGAAGAAGCGATGGAAGAATCGCCAAACGTAACATAAAAACCATATATAGCGTATTTTACTCTGGTTTTTTTTATGCTAAGTTAGCATAAATCACTGGATTGACGGCTCTGGCTGGAATAATATAATAAAACTTATGACACACTTAAAAGTTCTCAAGCAATGCATTAACCGCGTACCGCATGTAATCACAATTATGTTTGCATGTGCTCTGTTTATTTCCACTCATGCTCATGCGCAAACATCAGACAATGATGGTTATGAAACCGTTTCAATGATGGATTGGCACGTATCTCCTATATTGCCTGAAGATACATCCATTCGTCCTTATTGTGCTATGGCCACTGAATATGGTGGC
>CAXRKA010000109.1:0-8763 GCA_964231155.1 Alphaproteobacteria bacterium
AGCATTAGATTATGCTGAAGAAGCAGGTAATGATGAAATAGTTAACATCCTTAAAGACTTTCAGAAGAAACAAAGAGAACAAAAACTGAAACAATTCACTGACGAAGCAGAAGACCAAGGCCAAGGCCAAGACCAAGGCAAAAAACCAAACAATAAGAGCATCAGTCCAGCCCAGCTAAAGCTGTAAGCGCTTATTAGAGGCCTTTGCACCAGCTATCAAAAACCCCCGCCATAGCGGGGGTTTTGTTATTCTATAAGATCATTCAAGAATATGCTGGATCTAAACTCTCCCCCATGGGGCAAGACCGTTTGGTTTTCTTGTGCGTACTTAAAACCCCGCCACAACACAATAGCTTTACTGTTGACATAACCATATTATGATGTAGAGTGTAGGAAACTCTAAACATAATTCTATAAAAGGAGAAGACAATGCCAGAGAAGACAGAATATACAGAAAAACAGAAATTTGAGGCTCACGAAAAATTGATGGCGGCTGTAAAGGCTGAAGATACCGCGCAGGTTGAACAAGTGATTGAGGATTATGGTGATCGAATTGATCCCAATCTTGTGGATAAGTGTCGCTGGACAGCATTCACTGAAGCTGCATGGTATCGTCATCCTGATATCGTTAAAGCATTTATTAATGCTGATCAGGAGAATAAATTTGCAAAAGGAATTGATCTCTTTTTTATTTGTGCAGCACTCAGTTTGGCTGACCCTAAGACTGCTAAAACGGTGATTAAGGCTGATCAACATGCCAAGGACAGAAATAGTAAGACAAAACAGTTTTTTGAAAACAAATTTGATGCTCTGATTAAACCAACCATAGTTGGATTGGTTATGGGTCTTCTGACACTAAGCCCGGGGTGGGGCTTAGCTGCTTTTGGCTTACAATTAGGTGCAGATTACCTTGTCAAAAAAGGGAAAATTCCTAATGAGGTTGCAGGTGATGCTCTGACTGCTCTTAGTTTTGGAGTACTCAATGGTTTTCCAGGTCCAATAGCTATGGCGGGTGCCACTGTGCTCACAATGATTGCACAGTTAGGCAGCAATAAAGCTAGGGGAAAAGTTCAGAAGAAAAAGACCAATTGCTTGGATTTTTAGATTACAATGATCTCATCTGATGATGGGGATGTCTTGAGATGTTTAAGAGCTTCATCTTCTGTATCAATCTGATCAAGAACAGGCAATAAAGCTTTAATTTCTTCTAGAGTCATTTTACTTAGAGATTCTTTTATATTATTTGATGTTAATAGTTTTTGCTCAAAAGATTCTAATATTTTTTTATTCATGACCGCAAAGTCCACATATTTATAGTTATCCTATCATAGACTCGATTCCGTTAAAAAACCGATTAAGCATTATGGAAAAAATTTGTGGAGTATTACCTTATCGTTGGAGACCAAGCTGGATCAGATCCATCACCAGCTGTGTTCAAGACACGCTCATTTGAGCCCGTAATATCGATGATATGTATTTTACTTTCTCGCCCATGGCGATGAGAGCCCGTTGGTCTTTCTTTAAAATACATGACAAGACGTCCATTGGGTGCCCACGTTGGCCCCTCAACGTGATAGGCCTTAGTAATTAAACGCTCACCTGTTCCATCAGGACGAATAACACCAATATAAAACTCACCTTTATACATACGCGTGAACGCAATTAAATCGCCACGTGGAGACCACACTGGATTGGCATAGCGTCCTTTACCAAAAGTGATACGCTGAACATTAGAGCCATCTGCATTCATAGTATAAAGCTGCTGGTTACCACCACGATCAGATTCAAAAACAATATGTTTTCCGTCCGGTGCATACGATGGGCTGGTTTCAATAGCACGGGTATTGGTCAGGCGTTTAACGTGGCGCGACTCAAGATCCATCACGTAAATATCTGTGTTTCCATTCTGTGCCAAGGACATAATGACGTGCTTGCTATCTGGGGCAAAACGCGGCGCAAAGGTCATACCTGGGAAATTCCCCAGTGAGCGCTTTTGGCCAGAGGACACATCATAGAGGAAAACCTCAGCTTTATTGCGCTGATAAGACATATATGTAATCAACTGTTGGTTCGGTGAAAAACGCGGTGTCAGCACTAAGTAAGAGCCATCTGTTAAATAACGATGCCCCGCGCCATCATAATCCATAATTGCCAAACGTTTAACACGGCGGTTTGGTGGTCCTTCTTCTGCGATGTAGACAACCCGCGTATTAAAGTACCCCTCTTCACCTGTGATACGGCTATAGATTGTATCAGAAATCATATGCGCCAATTGACGCCAGTTTTCTTTGTCTGTCACAAGGCGGCGACCAATCATCTGCTCACCGGATAATGTATCCCACAGACGAAATTCAACAACCAGCTTGCCAGCCGCCCCCTCAGCCAATCGGCCAATCAGAACACCTTCAACGTTCTTTTTTTGCCACAAACCAAAGGATGGCGTAATGGAGATATCTGTTTTAATATTACTCACGTCACTGGCCGAAATGGGCGAGAACAAACCTGATGAAGCCAAATCACTCTCAATCACTTTATTGATATTAAAAGCATAGTTTTGTTCGGATGGTGTTGCTGCATCTAAGGCTGGCAAAGCAATTGGAAACGCTTGAACATTACCACGATTTACATCAACGCGGAGCTGAGCTTCAGCCTGAATGGGTATTATAAAAAAGCATAGGGCAATCACGCCACGCAACAATAGAGACATACTTATCCTCCGAACATCTCTTTAGGGTTAAATCGTATACGAATGTCTTTCCAAAGATGGTACTTTTCTGATGGTAATGCAAGAGGAGAACAATCCGGTGACAATAATGCACGACGCGCACTTTCGGCCGCTGTTCTAAAGAAAGAATCCGTTTGATAGCGGTAGATATTCACAATGCGTGCACTTTGCACCATGCGATTACGACCCACAGTCACATCAATATCGACATAAAGATCCTCGGCATCACGCGCGCCAATTGGAATATTCCAACACCGCGCCAACTGTTGTTTTAAAACATCGATCTCCGTCGCTGTCACAACATCGCTTTGATTGGGGGCACGTCCAGAAGGCTTGCTCATATCAACGGGCGCATCAACTGATGGCTGCTCCGGTTCTACTTCTTCTTGTTCTTCAGTTTGATCAACTAAGTTCTTGAGAACCGATGTAAATTGATCTTGCTGAACCTCTTGTGTTTTTTCTTCCACCTCTGTTGTGTCTTCTGCCTCAGCATCGGGTGTTGCTGTCACAGCTTTGGGTTTTTCCTTGGGCTTTTCTTGTGGTGGCTTAGGCTTAATATCAGGCGGTGTCTTGAGATCATCAGCGCCCTCTGATTTTGGTGCAGCCTTTGGTTTCGGCTTTTCTTTTGGCTTAGCCTCTTCAGTTTTTTTAACCTTAGGTTTCGCCTCTTTAGGCTTGGGCTGTGGTTGCTTTTCTTTATTCTTGGGTGCTTGTGATGTATTGGGCGCAGCCGTAATGTCATCAATTGTTACCAAATCAACAATAATCTCTGTCGGCTCTATCACTTTGAGGCGAGCACGCCAATCTGGTAGGCCAACCACAACAGCCACAATGATCGCAATGTGGATAAATACCGACCAACGCAGTGGTTGGGACATATTGTGATAATCAACAGACATATTTATTCACTCAAATTAAGGCGTGTCACGTTCTGCAATCATGGCAATCTTTGTAAAGCCCGCTTTTGTTAAAACAGACATCACTTTCATCACTTGGCCATAATTGACTTGGCGATCACCACGAATAAAAATACGTTGCTCTTCTTTACTGCCATCGCCGCGTCGGTTGTTTAGGCGTGCAATCAATTCTGTTATCGCCACCTTATCTTGACCAACATAGAGATCGCCATCTTTATTCACCGTGATTGTAAACGGCTCTTCTTTAGGACGCACTTCAGAAGCATCAGCTTTTGGTAAATCAACTTTGACACCCACTGTCATAAGAGGCGCTGTCACCATAAAGATAATCAACAACACCATCATGACATCAATAAAGGGGGTCATGTTGATATCAGCCAAAGGCTTATAGGCAGATGTTCTTTTGTTTTGCGCTGACATATAGATTATATACCTCTATCTTCAGATGCTGTGGAGATCTCCTCCAAATAACGTGCAAGAATTGAAGAAAACTCAGCAGCAAATGCCTCAAGACGAGCACCGTAACGTGCCAAATCTGTTGAGAATTTATTATAAGCGACAACCGCAGGGATAGCTGCAATCAAACCCAAGGCAGTCGTAGATAGAGCTTCAGCAATACCGGGTGCCACCACAGCAATGTTTGTATTCCCGGAACCAGCAATAGAAGCAAACGCATTCATGATCCCCCAAACTGTACCGAAAAGGCCCAAGAACGGCGCAACAGAACCCACGCTTGCCAGGAATGTCATGTAACGTTCCGCACGTGACATCTCACGTCCAATGGCCACTGACATCACACGATCAACACGCTGTAATAATCCAACATGTGGTGTTGTCCCTTCTCCAGCGCGGTGTTTATGACCACGACGCCATTCTTTCATCCCAACACAAAAGACAACTGTCATTGGGTCAAACTGTTTGCTTTGCAATCGGTCATACAGCTTGTCCAGAGACTCTCCAGACCAAAACGCATCTTCAAATTTGCTTGAACGACGATTGAGATTTTTGATGGAAATATATTTCCCAAAAATAACGGCCCACCCCCAGACAGAGCATAATGCCAATATTAAGATGACACCTTTAATGAGAAAATCAGATGTTAGAAACATGTCCCAAAAAGACATGCTTGCAACAGCGGTACCGACAGCACTTGTATCCATGATCTTATTTATCCTTATTCTTTTTCATCTATTTTATAGTGAGATAATGCTTTACGCAATCGATCTGGCATTTTTGCAGCCTGACGTTTGTCTTGCGTTACACAAACCAGAACAACTTGAAGAGATGACAATATATCTTCGCCGCGCATAATATCATGACGCAATGTTGCTGATGCGCCACCAATCTTTAAAACAGATGTTTTGACAGTCAGAAAATCATCAAGAACAGCGGGGAGAAAATAATCAATATCGATATGCCGTACGACGAACATCAGCCCCGTCTCGTCAACGAAATCAACGTTCTTATAGCCCGCATCGCGCATCATCTCAGAGCGTGCGCGCTCTCCAAAACGTAAATAGTTTGCGTGATACACAATGCCACCGGCATCAGTGTCCTCATAATAAATACGAACTGGCAACTCATGATATGTCATAACGATCAAACAATACCCTAAATAGTGCAGAATACGAAATGGTCATTGGCTTAAAGTAGTGTCAAGAAAAATTTTAACAAATTATTTAGATTTCACTCTAGAAATGCGGCTTATTTTCAGATACATTATTCTTGTGTTTCAATGAGACACAATGTCCACTTCCGTCCCTAGGCATAAAACACTAAATAATAAGGTTCAGCATTAATGACAAGTCAAGATTCCGATCTTCCCACTCCCATACAAACACAATGGATTGCGATTGCAGGGGGTGCCTGCTCCGGTAAAACGACACTCGCTGAAAAACTAAAACAACACCTCGGTTGGGAATTGATCCCAGATTACGGACGCCAGGTTTTCCAAAACGCATTGGATAATGGCCTTTCTCCAAAAGACTTTGCTGAAAATGCAAGCTACTTCCAAGAGAAGATTACACATTATTACATCCAAGATTGCGAACAACGCGCGACACGTCACCGTGTTATTTCTGATTATGGCCTACCTTGTGTTTATGCATGGTGCCGTGCCAAAAACGTTGAACCACCACAGGCTTTGGTCCGTGGTTGTGATGAATGGCGCTATGATAAAGTCTTTATGCTTTCACCACTCCCGATGAAAATTGATGGCGTTCGCGATGAAGCCGTTCAACTTAAAGAGCGCGTGATTGAAGAAATTGAAAAAGCTTATCGTTACTTTGGTTATGACGTTGTTCAAGTGCCCGTCTTCGATGACGATCCGGCAACAAGCATTAAAAAACGTTTTGAATTTATCCTGTCACACATTCAAAGTGATAGCGAGACATCCGAAGAAGCCAACAAAAATTTTAAAGAAGACATCATCCGCGAGGTTGCTTAATGTCATCATCTTTTTTGCCACAGTTACGTTTACCGTGGTCTGAATGCCAGCCAACCGAAGAGACACGTTGGGTCGCTTTGGCAGGAGCGCCGTGTTCAGGAAAGAGCACATTAACACAACTTCTATCTGAACATTTTGATTGGCCCATCATGCCAGACTACGCGCGCGATATTTATGAACGTGAATTTGCCAAAGGCAAAAACCATAAATTCCTTCAAGACAATGTTGGCTATTTCCAAAAGCGCATATGCGGTTCACGTCTTGATTTCTGCTACGATGCCGATCCAAACACCATCACTCTTTTTGACTATGGCCTCCCTTGTGATTATGCCTGGCATCGTTACTGGAAACTAAAAGTCGGCTCCAACCTACGCTCTGCCTGTGAACGCTTACGTTACCGGGTTGTATTTCTTCTCGAGCCTTTAGATATGCAACATGATGAAGTGCGTAAAGACAGCATAGAACTTCAGCAATCCTTATACCGCCACATGCAGCGCGCTTATAAAAAGTTTGGGTATAATGTTGTGAAGGTCCCTCACTTCTCAAACAACAAAGAAGAAAGCATACGTCTGCGCTTTGAGTTTATGGTCGACACACTCAAACAATATGGTCTTCTGTCTGCAGATGCATCAAGTGCTCTTCAGGATGACTCGCCCGTCTTAATGGCCGCCGAGTAATTCAAACTCTAGCTCACATTAAAAACAATCGCTTCACTGGCCCACCCAGTGGCAATGGCATTGCCGCTGCTGATCACTTTGAGCTGACCATCCACAGCCGGGTCAATCCCAACCATATCATTTTCAGTCACATCTGCGCCTATAAAGGCAATGTGATCTTGATGAATATAACCTTTTACTTTTAAGCGTCCTGAAGCACCTGGAACAATTCTTTCCAATACAATGCCTGCAATTGATATATCATCTGATGTTGCCTTACGATAAATGTTATTCTCTAAAACAATGGCTTCACCCACCTCAAATCCGATAGTGCTATTATTGTATATCTCAGTCTCATCAGCATGAACAGTCACTTTACGGAAGACCTCATTATCTCGATTTATAAAATGAGCCGTTCCCTTCGATCCTAACGCCGTATTGATGGTGTATAAAATATCGGCATTGGTCTGGTCTGTATAGTTTTGATCAAATATAATTGTGACCGTGTCATTGCCACCATCAAAGCCAATAATCAATGTTTTTGAAACAGATGAACAATCTCCCAAACGCTGTCCTAAAGAATGATTGTTTGTATCAAGCGATAATCCGACATTGTGTTCAGATACATTGTATCGTCCGTAAATCTTTGCGGCCAGCCCACCTCCTCCAGGGAGCGTTTCTGCATCACCGATGCCTGCATTCATAATCAGGCTTGCCGCGTCACCAGAGATTATAATATCTGCTCTGTCCGCTGTGGCATCTTCAAACGTGAGTACCTCACTACGAAAACGACGCGATGAAGAAAGATCATTGGGCAGAATAAGCAAAGATGAATTATAAACATCAATTTGCCACGCATTTTGTGTGTCATACAATTCACTGGCACTAGTAATCCCAAAACCGTTTTCCAAATCCATCAAAACAGCGCTAGCATCGGTCACATTGTTGATAATAAACGGCATATTGTATAAACCTGAGCCCAAAGAACTGGCTTTAATCATGGGCTGTAGTTTATTACCGCTGTTTGTTGATAAAGTGCATTGATCAATCATAACGCGGTTGGGACGCGTGAAACCAACATTGTCATGAATACTAAAGGCACCATAGTTCTCACTGCTAAGCGTAGAATTTCTGATAATGTGCACAGATCCATCCGCTGAACCTGCACCGACAGCCCATTGATTGCTCCATGTATTGTTGCCTGATGGGTTGCCTCGATGTTGAATTGTGCAATTCTCAATAACGTAGAGATCATAGTCGCTCAAATTATTCCCCGCTGGCTCCATATGCACCGCATAGCGGATATTTGATCCTTGCACTGTGATCCCTTCCATGATGCCTGGTCGGTCAAAATCAATAGGCGAGTTATCAGAGATATCACTTGATGATGCCGTATTAGCCTGAGAGCCATCTATAATTGTGTTCCCTGTTCCTTGCCCCTTAAGGTGAATATTTTTAGACTGTGGAATAGACACTTCAGAATAGGTTTCAGATGATAGCTCTACTGTTGCCAAGCCAGATATTGGACGATAAATATAATCCCCCATAGCCGTTGTGATATCTGTGTAATCCAATGAACCATCTGCTTTAACCTGAACAGTTAAACTCATCCATTTTTTAATAAGGTAGTTTTTGATTTTGAGAATATCTTGATCCGCCAAATCATCACGATCGTAAATCAGAAATTCAGCAATATCTCCATTGAGAGGATTATTACCGCTCGCACCGAAATCTCGATAACGACCAATCTGACCAAAATTATACGTTGATGTTGAATGTGATTTTTGTCCACCTTCTTCATCATTCATAAAGAGCTGAGCGTTTGTATTCGTAATTTTTGCGCAAAAGACACTCATATCATTCATCACATCTGCAAACCCTGATGGTCCACCAACATTCGGATTTCCTAAAGATGGCGCACCCCCCATGAGCATAATCACTGGATCAGAGAAATAACGTAAAGTTGTTGTATGAGATGGGTGAGAGAATAATGTTTGAGGGATGTCTGTTGTGCCACTG
>CAXRKA010000110.1:0-17809 GCA_964231155.1 Alphaproteobacteria bacterium
ATTTTTATGGATATGGTTATTCGAAAAATAATGATGTTTTGTTTAACGGGTACGGCTGCTGTTGTCGCTTTTAATATGAACACAATTTTAGGAATTATTGTCCACTAGGGGACAATATAATTTTCAAATCAACTTAGGAATGAGGCAGGTCTTTGGTCTGCCTCTCTTTTTATGACATGCGAAATATTTCTTTAGGCGCGAGATAACGGTCTTCAACCTGCTCTAAAGGCTTTGCATCTATATCTGGCTTATTGGAAGAAATATCATGCTCCAACAACCATTGTTGCGGGTTGTTGAGAAATCTTTTGAAGTTCTCACCAGCTTGCAAAATATGAAAACGATGGAGAGCCAAAAACATGTCTTTATCCCACTTCTTTTTAAGGGTCAGTCTAAGTGCTCTTTTTTCTATATCTTCTATATCAACAAATGCTTTCAGAGCCTCTGCACCACACTCTTCATAAACACTCATGATGCCACCTGGATGATGTTCTAAAAGATCAGCGACAACTTGGCCCTGAGCTTTAACGAAAACAGATAGATGAGGAAATATTTTGTGATTGGCCTGAAAAATCGATTTAACAAAATCAAGATCATCATGGTAAAGCTCAACAGGCATGGAACCCATAATTGAGGGGTCATATCTGACCGCGCCCTCAACAGCTGACTTATAAAAGTTGGAGTCCTGATCAACCTGGTTATGAATTATTGTGAATCCATTTTTAAAAGCTTCTGCCAAAATCTCTTGATCATATTGTAGATCACGATCAGAGATCCACTCCCACACTTCGCCATGATGGGTTTGCATTGCCAAGATAGCTAAATCTTTGTTTGCACGGAGCTTTGGAGAGAGATAGTAAAAATACAGACCATTCTCTTGGATAAGTTCGTGCGCAACCTTGTAGTCGTTCCTCTGCTCATCTGTAAGTTGAGGATTGAGTGGCTTACTATCCGCTTTCTTTGTCTCTTCTGGAATAACATCATTTGTCAGGATGGCCCGATAGTCTTTTAAAGATGGATGGATTGTGTTTCTGAAGGCCTGGGTCAGTCGTTCAAGATAGGCATCACGTTCAAAGTATGTTGAATCTTGTTCATCGTGAAAGCGCCCCTCAACCAACGCAAATTTGTGGCTCAAATAATCTGAATCATTATTTTCACGGGCCGTGAGTTGCGGGAGATAAATGACAATCGGTCCATCTGCATTATAACTTTTAAACTTATTATTATTCCGTGCACTGATGCACCAGCGCGTATGTGCCCCCCAATAATTAGACGCCTCAACAGAATGGGGCACAACGACCAAACCTTCTGGACCATTATAGAGGATTGATGTTTCAGACATAATCTTGGCTTGTTTCTCATCCGTCACCTTGTATTGCATACGCTGCATCGCTTTACGTTCCTGCTCAAAACGATAAGGCTTTAGTAAATCCAACAGTCCACCATAATCATAGTCTTTGATATCGTGAGAGAGGCCCTCAGCAGATATATCTTTTCTACGGTGGAAAAAATATTCAACATCAGATTTAAGTTTATAAAGATCTTCAGCTTTCAGAGGAAAATGCCCATGCTCATAGCCAGACAATTGATCAATGGCCCATTTAACGGCTGTCATACGATGATTTTTGGGTACATTCACTGGACATGCCAAAGAATAATAAGCATTAAAAATAACCCTGACCTTATACAGGTGTTTATCAAAAAGGTCATAATGCTCCATGCGATCCACTTTACGGAAAAATTTGAGCGCATCAAAAATCTCCTGAGCATCATCAAACACTTTAAAGGCTGAGTCTTCGCCATAAAGATCACGATTACGTTCAAAGGCAACGGCATTGCCGACAATAGAATAGCCGTAGTCTTCAAATAGCTGATCTTGTAACTGATCTTGGAATTGCTGTTCTTGGGTGTCATCCATAGTGGAATCACACTAACAACGCATTATCGTTATGTCAATTTTTAAACCGGTTGAGCAACCAAATTTGTCTTGGACTGTTCTACAACTTTGACAAAGCCATCATAATGCCAATACCGGTTCCTGTGTTTGGATTTCTGCATTCGTAATCTCAAGCATCATCGAGAAGGTATTGTCTTTTTGGAGCATAGATGTGATCCATGCCTTTGGATTGGCATAGAAGTCTTTGAGGTTGTTATCAGATGCCATAATTGGCATCAAATGAATATCTGGTACAATATCATCGATCGCATCATTCTTTAAAGCAGCTTCCAGTGCCACTGAAGAGAAAACACCTTTATTATCCCAACCACGTGTTTTATTCCATTGGCCAGGATATTTTTTAATGTATTTAAGGCGCACTTCCTTTGAGCACTCACAATGTAAAACCACATGCTCATTCGCCTCATAACACTCTTGCCGTTTGGTTTCAAAATCCTCGATATCTTCTGAAAGATGACGTATTGCCTCTGCATAGCCATGTTTAACCGCCGGATAAATATATTCATATTTTTTCTTCAACCGTAACGACATAAACTCAAAAACCTTGCCCTTACTCACCTCTAAAGCCTTCAGATTAAAATCCTCATTGATTTGTAAGCCCCAAACAATATCCTGATAAATTTCGGGACAAGAAGCGATAGCTTTGAGGGTCAGATCTTCATCACATTTCATGTCATGTGTGCCTTGTGACAAAATCTTACCATTAATTTCAACAGCTTGAGACATAAAGTCTAGATCTTTATAAAAACACTTTGGAAATAGGTGATACTGCCTTGGGTTCTCTTTTAGAAAATCCAGGCCTTTTTGATAGTTATTTCTAGCTCCGGAAATGAGATCTGGATTCTGAGGTATTTTTTTATCAACTTCCAGATAAAAAAGGGCGCGCCCGTCATTTGCGATAGCATCCTTTACAACAGAGAAATTATGAGACCATATATCTATATATTGAACAGCCAAACCATTTTGTTGAACCGCTTTTTTACAAATGCGTTTTTTACGTTTGATTTTCTGAGATCCATGTTGAAGAAAGAGGCCATCGATCTGTACAGCCTCTAACATAAAGCCTTCTTCTTTTAAAAGGTTCTTTGGAAAGCGCTCAATATCATAATCTTGATCTTCAATAGCTTGGAGCGCTTCTTTTCTTGAGTATTGAACCTCTTCCATTGAATAAAGTTTTATCATTTGCCGCACGTCGCTTCCATTTTGATAGGGCAAGAAGCATCTCTTCATGTAGTTCAAATCTGGTTCCCAATTCAATTTCAAGAAAACTCTGTAGAGCTTTTCAAAACCTGGACCAGTTATAAAACCCGTCTCGTCTCTCTCATCAAAACACTTGCTGGCGACAATCGCATATTTGTGTGAAATATAATCTGATTGCTGTAATTCTTGATCACTCGGGTTCACCAAAAGCATGACAATTGGGCTGTTAGCACGATAACTAAAAAAAATGTCGATTTGTCTCCCGACTGCTGATACACCATTTCGTATTGCTTCCCCAAAACTGTGAAGCTTCATAAGAGTGCGGCATGACAATCTTGCCTTCCTCTCCATCATACAAGACTGCTGTTTGATGCATAATGCGTTGAAGTTTTTCTTTATCAATCTTATAACGATTCTTCTTTTCGTTCTTAAAGGCTTGCTCACGACGGAAGGGGATCAGTGCTCTCATCAGTTTGTGATAGTTATAATCACTCAAATGTTTTGAGCGATCATTCTTAGCGATATCTTTTGAGCGGTGATAAAAATACTCAATATCATCTTTAAGCTTGTAAATATCTTCAAACAAGATCGGCATATTATTGTGTATGTGACTAGACAATTGAGCAATTGCCCACTCTATGGCTTCACCACGATTTTTCTTTGGTACATTCTGTAAACGCACTTGGGCATAATAATTATCAAAGATACGGCGCGCTAATTCAGGGTTCTCTATAAACAGCCCCTTATCACCGAGTTCACCATGCCCCAATAAAATATCTCTAGCATAAGCAACATATTTTTTGTCTTCTTTTTCTTTTGCTTCTCTCGCCTTACGTTCTTCTTCCGTTTCTTTCTTTTTTTCTTGCTCGTTTTCCTCTTGGCTATCTGCAGCATCTTCTATCTTTTCATCTTCGATACATAAAATACGTTTTATAGACTCATCCACGCTTTCACTTGCCTGAATCTCTTCCATAGCATTGAGGAAAATTTCAAACCCATAGTCTTCAAAGAGTTGATTCTTTAATACTGTTTCTTGCTCTTGATTCATAATCAAAAACACTATCATAAATTATAATTATGTCAAATTATTTTAGGGGTTTTAGTGGGCTTCATCCCAGTTTTGTCCGACACCCACATCAGCAATTAAGGGCACATCCAATTCAATCACGGTCTCCATGATCTCTTTGACAATTTTAGACACAGATTCGAGGTCACTGTCAGGCACTTCAAAGATCAATTCATCATGAACCTGAAGGAGCATCTTGGCTTTCACATCATGGGCCTTAAAATAACGATCAATGCCAATCATTGCCTTTTTCATGATATCAGCCGCCGTGCCTTGGAGGGGTGCATTAATGGCCTGACGCTCACCGAAAGAACGCTGGTTGTAATTGGATGATTTAATCTCTGGCACATAGCATTTACGGCCAAAAAGTGTTTCAACATAACCATGCTGACGCGCAAAATCTTTTGTCTCTTCCATAAAGGTTTTTAGCTCAGGGAAACGTTCAAAATAAAGATCAATATAATCTTTGGCTTCTTTGGGATCGATGTTCAATTGGCGTCCCAAGCCATAGCCTGAAATACCGTAGATAATACCAAAGTTAATCGCTTTGGCGGCACGGCGGCGCTCTGGTGTCAGCTCATCAATAGGAATACCAAACACCTCAGAGGCGGTCAGTGAGTGAATATCAACCCCATCATAAAAGGCTTTTTTGAGCTTTTCTATACCCGCCATATGAGCAACCAAACGCAATTCAACCTGTGAATAATCAATACATAGCAAACTGTGCCCTTCGGCGGGCACAAAGGCTTTGCGGATTTCACGGCCCTCTTCTGTCCGTATAGGAATATTCTGGAGATTTGGATCAGTTGATGATAGACGCCCTGTACTTGTAATAGTTTGGGTAAAAGACGTATGGATACGCCCTGTCTCTGAATGTGTTTGACGTGCCAGAGCCTCCGTGTAAGTACTGACGAGCTTTGATAATTGTCGCCAGGCTAAAATATCTTTGACAATTTCATGACCCTGATCGGCCAAATCTTCTAAAAGATCAGCACTGGTTGACCATGCCCCTGACCTGGTCTTCTTACCACCCTCGAGGCCCATTTGATCAAAGAGAATTTCACCGACCTGTTTAGGGCTTCCAATATTAAATTCTTGTCCCGCTTGATCGTAAATTTTAATTGCCAACTTGTCGATTTTCCCATGAAAGCGATCCGTCAAATCTTTGAGAATAGATTGATCAACAAGAATACCGTTTGATTCCATCTCAGCTAAAATAGCAACGAGAGGTCTGTCTAGTGTTTCGTATACACCTGCCATTTTTTCAGCTGTGATACGTGGCTTCAACTGATCATAAAGACGACGCGTCATATCCGCATCTTCAGCGGCATAATTGAGCACCTCTTGTGGGGTCACCTCATCCAATGTCTTTTGAGATTGGCCCGTACCGACTATTGATTTGTATTGAATATTTTCATGATCAAAATAGTCCCGACAGAGGTTATCAAGAGAATGTGAATGTTGTGATCCATCAAGCACATAAGACAACACAATCGTGTCATCATAGGGGGCTACCTTTGCACCAAAACGCTCTAACATTTGAATATCATACTTAAGGTTATGGCCTACTTTAAGGATCGCAGGATCTTCCAGTATTAGGTTCAATTCTGCAAAGACATCTTTAGGGGAAAGCTGTTGAATCTCATCTTGTGATTGTGGTTCTGGGTCATCAAGCAGTGAACCCTGCGCTGGCTTTCCTTTATGTCCAAGTGGAATATAGCAGGCCTTACCAGGCTCAACACAAAGAGAGATTCCAACCAAATCAGCTTGCGCCGGTGTTATAGAATTCGTTTCCGTATCAACTGCGATAATGCCCTGTTGCTTTGATGCCTTACAATAGTTTTGGAGCTGTTGAATATCCGTCACAAGTTCATAATACGTATCAACTTGCTTTTCCTCTGAAGTCTCTTCTGCATTGTCATTGGAGATATCATAATAATGGCTATCACTTGTTCCAAATTTACGCTCAATGCGATTGGCCAAACGAGTGAACTCGTTATCATTGAGGAACGTCATAAGACGATCATGATCATAATAATAATCATCCAACGTATCTAAATCACCAGGCACAGGAGCATCATCAGCCAGCATGACAAGCTGCTTTGAGATACGTGCTAAATCTGCAAATTCTATCAGATTCTCACGGCGCTTCTTTTGAGGAATTTTCTCTGCATTTTGTAAGATGCCCTCAAGGTCGCCAAACTCTTCTAATAATGCAGCAGCTGTTTTAGGGCCAATGCCCGGAACACCGGGAACATTATCAACACTATCGCCCGACATCGCTTGCACATCGATGATCTTACGAGGATCCGTCACGGCAAATTTCTTGAGCATTTTCTCTTCGCCAATGGTTTCAAACTTAATTGGATCAACCATAGTCACACCATCACGGATCAGCTGCATCAAATCTTTATCTGAAGAAATAATACGAACTTCAATATTTCTCTCTGTCGCTATGCGTGTATAGGTGGCAATCAAGTCATCGGCTTCATAACCATCAAGCTCAAAATAAGGCACACCAAAAGCCTCACAAGCATCGCGGACAAGTGGAAATTGCGGTACAAGATCTTCAGGTGCTGGAGGACGATTGGCTTTGTACTCTTTATAGATATCATTGCGAAATGTCTTTTTTGCCGTGTCAAAAATAACAGCAATATAAGCATTCCCCGCTTCTTCCAAGACACGCAGCAAAATATTACAAAAGCCGTAAACGGCACCAACAGGTGTTCCGTCACTTTTACGTGTGAGTGGGGGTAAGGCATGATAAGCGCGGAAGATAAATCCAGAGCCATCAATAAGGTAGAGTGGTTTGTTCGTATTCATGAATCAATAGTGGACAATTCAACCACAAAAGTCGAGAGCTCAACTCACCCATTCCATGACTTTATCACGGGGCACTTGGAAATGATGATAATCTTTTTTATCTGTAAAATTTCCACCCCACTCCGTAAAGCCATGATTGGCCATGAGCCCAACAATGGCTTCAGCATAGCCTTTTTTGATCGCGTCTTTATCTGTTGCCAATGGCCGTTGAAGATAATTTTCTCCTGCCATAGGCTCAACCACTTCTCGATCATCAAGCCTATATATAACAGGGTTTTGAAATGGATTAATATCGATTGCTGCACCATAAGCATGCAATGAAACCATACCTTTACGTGCACCTTCCGCAATCACCCGGTCATTGTAACAGCTTGAATTGTTACGCAACATGCTTGTGTAGTCCTCTCCGCCAAACTCATCAAGCAGTTTGATCGATTGGAAGGGAAACTTGAGTTCATAGAGGCCTTCAAAGATCTGGCAAACATTCTTAGCCAGCTTATCAAGAACAATCAATGCGCCATCTGTTTTGCTTTGCCCATCAAATGTATGATAACTCACTGTAACATGACGCAGTCGGTCTAAAGGTATCGAGTTTTTCTCACCGCGCCAAACGCCCGTTTCTTTAAGAGATTTTTTCTGGCCCTCAGAAAGCTTTCGATGTTTAAAAACGGGTTTACTCACCGCTCAACCTTTCTACCCAATAGAACCAATTGTCTTGAGCCGCATCTGGGACATAAGTGTTCTTGGACGGCATGACAATATAACTGTCATTCTCAACCTTGATCTCTTCACCTGTATCATAAACAGCCATGACTGTTCCAGCAGAGACAAAATCAAATCCTGCCCAATGTTTTGTGTATTTCCCTAATGCCTTCTCCACAGCATAGCCCGCCAATTGATATTCAACTGGATCATCTGTTGATGTCGCAATCCCTGCATCCTTTAGAACTTCTTGATCAAGAGCGCCATAAGCATGGAGCACATGAGCGATTGCATCTCTGGCCACAATGGCAGCCTGGGGTTCTTCGTGTTGCCCACATTCTAAAGTCACAGCACCCTTATTGTGTCGTAGGCCATACGCTTGAACAGAACCAAAAGCACTGGTGGCGAAATGGTTGTGCCAACCTGTAAGTATACTTTGTAAATTTTGTGTACGACAAACAATTTTTGCCATCTCCTTATTGGGATCTAAATCTGAGTCACGAAATAAAAATGGGCGTGTAGGGGTACTGGCAGAATGTAAATCCAAGATAATATCCGCCTCATCAACCAGACCGGCTATTTGATCAGCAAGTGCATATTCATACGTCTCTTCATAAATGACTGACACGTCATGGTGATCAATAATACGATTGAGGTTCACATGAATATCGCGCTTATATTCTTTGACGGCTTGCGGATTACAACGCGGCACAATCGTCACACTGCCCTTTTGGATAACGTCTTTGTGTAAGCCAAAGTAATCCAGCCAAAACTCACAGCCGATTGTGCCACAGGGCTCATTGCCATGAATGGCCGCCGTAATAAGTATATTTTTGCCGTCTTGCCCGCTATTGAAGGTGTGTATATCAAGTGTCATGGGCTCAAATTAGATACTGAATATTTAAAACATATTAAGCTGGTATTTGGCGCTTTCCGCCATCAAACTCGGAGACCATGGTGGATCCCAAGAAAGCTCAACATCCACTTCTTCTATACCATCAACCTTCTCAGCTGCTTCTTTGATCCACTGTGGAAGCTCTTCGGCAACTGGACAGTTTGGAGAGGTCAGTGTCATCATAATATTCAGCTTATCGGTATTCTTGGTATCAATATGAAGAGCGTATATTAAGCCCAATTCATAGACATTTACAGGAATCTCAGGATCATAGACATGGCGCAAATTTTCGATCACTGTCGTTAAGCGCGGATCATTATCAACCTGTGTCATCGGTGGAATCTGTGCTTCCGCTAAATCAGCCTCAACCTCAGGCACAGCCGATGGGATACTAGAGGATGTTTTTGAGCACTCTTCACTTATATTTTCAGAATTGTGTTTATCGTTCATATTATTAAACATAGCTATCCACCTTTAAAAAACAAGCTTTTGATTGCAATATCAATGCTTGCATCGTAACCTCACAATATGAATACAACACGCCATTACTTTGGGACAGACGGTATCCGCGCCCAGTCAAACACTGAGCCGATGACAGCAGAGACTTGTCTAAAGGTCGCCATGGCGGCCGCACGTTATTTTAAACGCACCCACCCCCAACAAAGACCGAAAGTGGTCATAGGGAAAGATACACGTCTATCTGGTTATATGATTGAAAATGCTATGACCAGTGGCTTTGTATCGATGGGCATGGATGTGATTATGGTCGGGCCTATGCCCACACCAGCGATTGCCATGCTCACACGGTCCTTGCGTGCTGATTTGGGTGTTATGATTTCAGCCAGCCACAACCCCTACCAGGACAATGGCATAAAGCTGTTTGGTGCTGATGGTTATAAACTCTCTGATGCTGTTGAGCTCGAAATTGAAAAACGCATGGATGATGGCCTCACCAAAGACCGCCTTGCTGCGCCAGAAGATATTGGCCGTGCCAAGCGTGTCGATGAAGAAGCTGGGCGTTATGTTGAGCATGTCAAAGCCACATTCCCCAAAGATCTTTCTCTTCATGGCTTAAAAATCGTTGTTGATTGTGCAAATGGTGCAGCCTATAAAGCCGCACCAAAAATTCTTTGGGAATTGGGCGCAGAGGTCTATCCTATTGGCGTTGAACCAAACGGTAAGAACATCAATAAGAACTGCGGCGCCACAGCAACGCAGACTATGCAGGAAGCTGTTGTTGTGCACGGGGCTGATATTGGTGTTGCACTTGACGGCGATGCTGATCGTTTGATTGTTTGTGATGAAAATGGACAAAAATTAGACGGTGATCAGATCATGGCTGCCATCGCACGAGATTGGTCAGAGACAGGTCAACTCAAAGGAAATGGCGTGGTCTCAACCGTCATGTCAAACCTTGGGTTAGAACGTTATTTAGAAACCATTGGCCTTCATCTTGTGCGCACAAAAGTCGGTGACCGTTATGTGCTCGAACATATGCGTGAGCACGGTTATAACTTTGGTGGAGAACAATCCGGGCACTTTATAAATCTTGACCATTCTACAACAGGAGATGGCTTGATAGCCACACTGCAAGTGCTCTCTATACTCAAACGTTCAAGTAGAAAAGCCTCTGAGGTATTGCATGTTTTTGAAACTGTCCCACAAAAACTGCAAAACATTCGCTTTGAACAAAACAATCCGTTGGAACACGACGATGTTGTGAACTTTATCGAAGAGCAAAAGAAAAGCATTAGCACACAAGGCCGCCTGCTTATTCGTAAATCAGGGACCGAATCTGTTATTCGCGTGATGATTGAAGGCGATGATCAAGGGTTTGTGTATGATAATTTGAGGAATATTTGTGACTTTATAGGACGTTATACTCATGCCGCATGATGTTATGGTCATAGGCACCTTGTTTTGCCGCTCTGGAGAAGGCCTGAGCCGAGATTTGCGTATTATATCGCAAAATGGCTCCACGCCACGCCCGATTATCACGGCTATTGACCCCACAGAAAGTCAGCAGATTGATAAAACAGAAGCCCATTTCTTACCCAATGAGATTATTGAACAACAAATCCGACAAACATTCGAAAGCTGGGATATTGGCGCGATTAAAATGGGCTATCTTGGCCGTCATCATCATGTCGCACATATCAAAAAAATCTTTGATGACGTTCTGAAAGATAATCCAATACCTGTGATCGTTGATCCTGGATTGGTCAATCCCAACGGGACGAGAAACTATGCTGCCAAAGGCCTGAATAATCTAAAGCGTGATATTATGTTGATCGGTGACATTGTCACAACCAATATTCGTGAAGCTGAAATCTTATCTGGCCTCGTCATCCATGATGCCGACCAAATGAAACATGCTGCACAAACACTTTTAACCTTAGGGCCCAAAGCGGTCTTAATACGGGGTGGTCATTTTGGTGAGAAACACACAATTGATATCTTGGCCCATGAAGCGGGCGAAAAGGTCTTTAAACAATCCAAGCGCAAGGCGTTTGATGACCAGCGCTATCAAAGCTGGGGTGGCGTGATTGCCAGTCTGATTGCCTGTGGGATTGCAGACGGATTGGATCAACAGAAGGCTGTGGTTAAGGCTCTAAAACTCGTTGAAGAGAAATATCTCAGCTCTGAAGAATAGTCAGCACAAACAAAGAAATGGCTTGCACGCCCCGCCGTTCAATTTTACATTATCAAAGATCTTTCAGGAGAGGTGGCCGAGTGGCTTAAGGAGCACGCTTGGAAAGCGTGTATACGTTCATAGCGTATCGTGGGTTCGAATCCCATCCTCTCCTCCATTTTGGCGCACAACTTTTGAAGTACTCTAAAGTGCAAAATTATTCTGAATTACTGTCTTGTATAAGCTGTCTTTCTATATGCATATATATCTTGTAGAATAATCGCCACCGCCGGGGCCTCCATCACAGCCAAGGCTTAATAAATATTTTTCTACCTCTCGAGCTCGTGCTGACGTTCCAAAGTCAGAATATATCCAAATTCCTCCAAATTATGCAGCTTAGATTTTTATATTATAAAAATGTATATTATTTTATAATTATTTGTTGACAAAATTAAAATGTATGAGTATATTTAAAAAATAAACGCTATATTTTTAAATAAAAAAACAAGGAAATGGGAATGGCCGAATCCAGTCGCGAAAAATTTGTCAGGCTTGCCGAAAAGAGGGTTAATAATACTATTAAGGCCATAAAATTGATTGGGAATTTATCTAATAAGTCTAATTACTCTTATTCAGAAGCTGATATAGACAAGATTTTTTCTGCGCTGAATAGTGAGCTTAAAATTTGTCAAGCAAAATTTAGAAACTCCACTCAAGAGAAAAATAGTAGCTTCAGCTTAAATGATTAGGGACACAGGAGATTAAAATGAACTCAGAACCGCTCAACAGTCAGAATAAAACCTTTTTAGTTAATAGAATGATCCAGCAAGCCCCTGCCGGAACAGTTATAAGAGAGTTTTTCAAGAATGCTGAAGAAAATGCTCAACTAGCAGCAGAGGGAGACAGACGTATAAAAATATACCCAGTTGAGATCGATGGTGTAAGAAAACTGGCTTTCTGGAACACAGGGATTGGTATGGATGAGCATGAGCTTAGAAAGGCTACTGACATATCTTCTTCAATCAACAAAGACATGTCACTTGATGGCAACTTTGGAATAGGTGCAAAAGTTTCAGGGCTTACTGTGTCTAAAGAAGGAATAAGATACCGTTCTTGCAAAAATGGAAAGGTTCATGAGGTTATTATTGGTTATGACCCTGAGCAAGAAACATACGTTCGGTTTTCCCAAGAGTTTGGTGAGGGAGAGTTTGATACGGTTTTAGATATTACCAGTGTTGTGGAAAATGAAGGATATGAGACCAAATTCGATTGGACTGAAGTGGTTTTGTTTGGTGAAAGTGAAAAACACAATACGGTTGACCATCCTTTAGGGGAAGGAAAGTCTCTGGAGCGCAGTTTTATACCGACAACTATTTTTAGACGTTTTACAGAGTTTCCCAAAGGGGTCAAAGTTAAAATAGATGTGGCCATGACTAAAGGTGGAGGAAAAGACGAAACTGGGCGTTACCGTAAATTAAAGACACTTGATGATGTTATCACAGAGAAAAGTTTGCGCTCCGAGCTATTAACCGATCAAGAGTCCGGCGTTTCTGTACGTTATATACACGATCCTAAACATCAAAACAGGCCACTCTACTAGTGCTAGAGCGAATCCTGCTACTGCCTCAACAACTTTCTGCGCAATAGTTTACAAAGGTGAGCGCTATGATTTTAAAACTAAAAAAGCATGGTCTGCGGCAGCCCCAAATTTTGGAATCCCCTTCGGTTCAAAGGTGTTAACCGTTGAGATTTATATTGATGAAGAGTTAGCTATTCCCAACCAGTACCGTGACGGCTTAACCCATCGTGATGATCGGTCAACATTAGACGCGGAATATTTTTCCGATTGGGTTAGAGAGCTTATGCCTGATTGGGTTAAAGATATCATTAAAGAAGAGTCGCCTGAAGCTAATGATAATCTTGATGATTTGCAGGCGGATTTACAAAAGCTCCTTGATGAATTTCGTGTTCCAACTTTTACGGAAGCCTATTCAAGTAAGCCGGACAGCACGAACTCTGAGAAAAGCGACGAGGGAACTGATACTGTAGAAAACACAAATATCGACAATGACAACTTTAATAATGAGTTTTTAGAAGAACTAGAAAAGCAGGGCGATAACGAGCACCATATTAAGCGTGCAAACAAGCAAAAGGTTCGTAAAGCCCCTGAAGGAGCTAGAGCGTCTAGATCGTTTAAGGCACTAGAGCGCGTTCCCGAAATTAAAATATTAACCGAGATGGAAGATATTCTTGAAAAAGAAATCAAGGGGCGCGCCGGGCGTTTTTATAAAGATGCGCAAATGATTTTTGTTAACGGGCTCTATTCAGTGTCAGAGCGTATGGCTGTTGATTTGAATAAAGAGCTAACGGGATTAGCCGAGCCAGAAACGATAAGGGCAATCTCTTTAAAAGCATCTCGTCACTTCATGGCGTTTAGAGTTGGTAAAGCTGTCTGTTATGCGATTAGCAAAAGATTAGCTGACGACTGGAGTATGGATAATTTGGAAACGGCTACTTCCCCAGAATCTTTGTCCATGGCCGCGGATGACTACAAGCAAGATTTATCGTCAGCAAAACGGTGGGCTAAAGAGCAAATTAAACTTTCAACAGTTGAAGAAACGATTGCGGCATGACCCTTCGTTGCAGGTGAAAATGAGGATACATTGAATTGAAATCAGAGCCACACCCAGAATTATTTGATGTGGAACATCAAGAACAGATAAAGATTTCTGGCCCAATCTATTACGTGCACGAAAAAACCACTGTTGGAAAGTTGTCAAAACTAGCTTTAGGCAATGGAAATTGGTCGTTTGTTGCAACTAACAATAATGACAATATCTATACCTTAATTCATGATGGTGCTCCTACTTTCGAAGCTGAAGTGAAAAAGGGTAGAGGGACATACAAAATACAAGGGTTCGTAAAGGATATTATTGGTTATATAACGATGTTTTTGTCGTAATCTATTTTTTGCATAAGCAAAGAAGCCTTTAAACACCTAAGCTATGAGATATTTTCAAAATTTTCCCTGTAAATTCCCTGTTAAACAGAGAATGTGCTATGATCGCTCAGTGCTATTGAAAAGCACTACACCTCCACTCCCACTAACCTACCTTTGAAAAGATCTCTACAAGGCAGCCGTTAAGATCGCGGACATAGCTCACGGTTTGTCCCCAGGGTTTAGCCTCTGGTTCTTTGAGCGGTATCGCACCAGTATCACAAGCCCGCTTAAAAGCGGCTTCGACATCATCCGTCACAAACGCAATCTCTATCCCGCTGCATGAAAGCGCTAAATCTACAGAGAAACTTAAAACAGCAGCAGATGATCTCCTATCACAGGCTAGTGCCTTAAAAGATACTGTTAATGATTTTCTTAAAGAGATTCGATACGATTAATATATTATATAACATGCCCGTATTTGTATAACCTTGCCTAATGGACATCACGCTCGAAACACTGGCTATACTCTTCTTTGTTTCTCTTGTTGCAGAAACCTACGGTGTGATCTTTGGAGGTGGAGGCTTTCTGACACAGCCCGTCATGCTTGCCCTTGGAATTCCCCCGCATATGGTTGTGGCGAATGATATGGCGGCAACCACAGCCACATCCATATCCGGTGGCTATGTCTTTAATAAAAAAGGCTTCACTGATTTTAGTATTGTGAAATGGTGGTTGCCCGGCGTTTGCATCGGCCCGATCATTGGCGCTTATCTCTTAGTCAATACGCCGGCCTGGGTGGTTGAGAAATTGATTGCTGTGTTTTGTATTAGCGGGAGTGCTTATATTCTCTTTTTCCGCAAAAAATTCCTTAACCGTAAGGGTGGCAATTTACCAAAAAAATGGCGCCCCCTCTCCATTGTCTTGGGCTTTATTTACGGGATTTATAATGGGTTTTCAGGAGCTGGGGGCGGTATTTTAGGTGGGCTTATGCTGTATACAATGCTGCACCTCAATCTGCACAAAACTATGGGCACGCAAAAGCTGATTAATATCCCGATGATGTTGATTGGCGCCGCCTCATATTTCTGGCTAGGCCTTATTTATTGGCCCATTCTTGTCACAATGTTTTCGGCCAATATGATCGCTGGCACCATCGGCAGTCATATCGCAGTCCGCGTTTCAGAGCGCGTCCTACAACCGATTTTCTTTAGCGTTGTCCTGTTTATGGCTGTTTGGATTTTGATCTAATGCCTTAAACAGTCCAAGTCTCAAGTGCATGAATATTCCAACCAATATCAGAGAGATAAGCCTTTAAAGGTGTTGTTTGATCAGCAAGCCATGTCGTTGAGATGAAGTTATCAAAGATCTCCTGTCCCTGTTGGGCATAGGCCATCATGACATTTTTGAGATAACGCTTTGATGGCAAAATGTCTGATCTATACACATCACATTGGTATAGTGTTGGGAAATCTGGCCATAGGGGATAATCTTGATGGTGATTTTGACTGCGGTAGTCACTTTCATCTGCATAACCCATAAAAATTGTTGCCAAAGTTTCTTTTTTTGTGCGCAACATCTTAACTGTTACTTTTGCCTCATAATATTGGCATTCACGTTGGCGCAAAGACTCTATTTCATCTTGAGGCACCTCAAAAACAGAACCAATCATAATGGATCCCTCAGAAGGTCGAACGTAACAGTCGGCAATATTCAAATCATCGGGCTTAATGTGGCCATGAACCATGCCATAAGGATCCACCTTACCAAATACTCTTTTTACATCGATGATTTCACAAAGCTCAAAGTTCGTAATATTGGGGCAAGAGCGAAGAGCTGACTCTTTAGAGACTAAAGACCCATAACCAGCATAGAGTTGTGTTGTTTCTAGCACAATAAAGTCTATTCCTTATTATTCAATATAGCCTTTGCCTTTGTCGGCGTCGATCAGATCATAAGCTTGTTTCATCTGCTCCGGCGTAAAGATTTCTTTTATTCTATATGTGCCAGATGTCATTTTTGTTTGATAGTCGTGCACAATTTCTAACATTTCAATTGTACCCCAATAAAGCCATTTGCCATCAATATTGTGCACCAAAAAGACACGCACGGGTGGTGTGTGAAAATTTCTTAGTCCTGATTTTCCATGAAACTGAAAAACCCTATCTTGAAATTGCTCTCGTGTGAGTGGCGCTTGACAGTGCTGTTCATAATTCAGCTCTTCAGGAAAGCCTTGTTCTGATGTAATCTGGAGTGTGTCATTATTCTCAAAAAACGTGCCCATAAATTACACCTCTATACTTTCCAACCACTTCTAGAATATCGCCTTTAACTCTGCAAGCTGCGCTTCTGTCTTAAAAGTATGCTTACAGTCTTCAATCTCGTGATACATCTTTGGGCCAGCCCAGCCATTATAAAGGATCTTCTGGTGTTCCGGTGGCGTTGAATCATCCTCTGTCCCCACTAAAAATAATGCTGGCATCGTCATCTGATCCAATCCGACTGTAAAATCATATTGCATCATATCTTCAAATAAATTGTAGCTAACGTTCCCGACCGCACCTGGCTTACTTGAGCTGACTTTCTCTTTGTAGCCCCGTTCTTTCCATTCGCGCAGAACCTCAACCGGTTTATTGTCTTTGTGCAGTTGGCCGGAGACCACTGCAGAAGTTGGAGCTATAGCTCGAACCTCTTCTGAGTTTTGAAATGTATAGTGCAGTGTTGATCCACCACCCAAGCTATGCCCAGCCAAAAAGAAAGGGGATTGAAACCAGTCTTGTGTCTTCGCCCAAGTGATAACATCTTCTAAATCATGACAATAGGTTGTGAGTGTTGCATTGATCAAATCACCATCACTGTCTCCAAAAGCATGTGTCACATCAAAATTGACTGTGCTGATGCCATTCTTATTGAAAACCTCCACCATAGCCACAATGTGTTTTTGCTCTTTATATCCACCCAAACCATGTTGCACAAAGGCTAGGCCTTTTGCATTGGGTGCTTCGATGTATTCTAGAACAATGTTCAGCCCATGGCGGTTTTTAATATGATGCTTGTGCATACTCACTCCGATCGAGTAGAAAGAAAATAGGTTATTAGATTTAGAGTGTCAATTTTTACTTTTATCATTCCTGAGAAATCATTGTTTACCAGACACATAGAATTATGCTAGCTTTAATATATTCATATAAAATATATTGGAAAATAGCATGGCCAAAGCAAGAGACACCGAAGAATACACAGGACACCTTGAGGATTTTGCCGAAACTGGCACAGATGGTATCATTTGGGCTCTAAGCGATGATGCTGAGTGCAAAGAAGGTGACACTCCTTATGATCATCTACATATTCTGAAAAATGGTGATCTACTGACAATTTTTAACGACAATGGTAAAGATGTCTTATGGTCTGGTGTGATCAAACTAGAATATGAAAGCTACCGTCGGAAAAGCCCTCTAAATCCAAAACACGAGAAACAAGGGGTCTGTGGATTTTGGGTTAATGGGTTGCAGGAAAATTTTGATCCTAAATTATGGTTCACATACTTTAGAAATGCCAATCCCGCCAAACTGGTTAAAAACTATAAAAAACCAGAGCCT
>CAXRKA010000111.1:0-21453 GCA_964231155.1 Alphaproteobacteria bacterium
ACGAGATAAGATCTTTTTATAAAAGGAAAGACTATCTTGAGTGTAGGCTTCTTTGGTAAAGGTCGATTGATAATCTTCCCAACCACCCTGAATACAAGTTTTAACAAGCTCTGGATCATTAATAAGGTTTTTGAAAGATGCACGTAGTGCTTCTAAGTCATCCACCTCAATCAAAATACCGTTCTTGCCATCACGCATATATGCTTTAGGGCCTTGAGAGGCAGCAGCAACAATTGGCTTCTTCGCCGCCCAAGCATCAACCATCACTGTACCAAAAGGCTCATAACGTGATGGAAAACCAACAATATCACATGACTTCAATAAGCGTTCACGATCATTACGCCAGCCCAAGAACTTAATGCGCTCTTCAACCTTTAAACGCTTTGCTAAAGTCTCCAATTCTCCACGCAATGGCCCTTCACCAGCAATCCAAACATAAGCGTTAGGAATGTCCGTCACAGATTCAATCAATATATCTAAACCCTTTTTCCAATGCAGACGCGCCAGAGCCAGTATAACCACAGCATCTTCTGGTGTATCCAATTGAGCTCTTGGAATAGGTGTTGCGTCATGATCAAAGTCTGCCAATGTATGGATCAGACCAATATTGTCCTGATTAGCGCCCGTTTCTTCCACATGTTTAAACAGGTCCTTTGTTAAAACAATATGCTGACTGCATTCTGGAAAGCGCTTTTGGCGGTTATAATATCCACCATACCAAGCCACATTCACATGCTGCCCTTTCTTTTCAGGTATCGCAAAAGTCCCAGCACGACCCATCCAATACTGAATAATGTCGGGTTGAAACTCATCATTCGCAGAGCGAATAGCTTTGTTTGTGGGAAAACGTATCCACTTATTAAAAGACGCTGTCTTAACAGGAACGCCATGTTTTTGCAATTCACCAACACGGTGATCAACTGGACGTGTAACAACATATTGTTCAATTTCATCACAATCTGTTAAGGCAACCACATCTTCGAGAAAAATATTCTCGGCACCGCCAACTTCACCGCCGGCAAGAACATGTAAAATTTTTATAGGGTTCTTCTTTTTTGTCATTTTATATTACTCCATTTTAAAACTGGCGCGCCCAGGAAGATTCATATCCCGATTTTATGGTTACTAACACATTGAAATAATTCAACTTTTTTAGATCATTCTTTTTCGTGTATACCATTATATATCCCAAAATCCACGTTATCATTGACTGTTCTTAGTGCCAATTCTCTTAGTTTTTCTTTCCTTTTTCTGTCTTCTATCTCTTTGTTAAATTTCTCGAAAATGGGTAGATATGCATCACCATATTTTTTCACTATTAACGCTGAAATATGATAACAATCATATAACTCTTTAAAGCTCGGTTCCAGAGAATAATACTCTGTTTTCATAATCACCTCCTTTTTGGAAGGTATATGATCACTTGAGAATGAAATTATATTCGACGCACAGAACTACCTAGCGTTGTGCGTCGAGATGTTTTACATACAGGGATAGATTGTGATTCTTTAAAAATTTTCCTAAACGAATTAATCTTACAAATCTAAAGAATCTGGATTGGATTCAGTTTTGGACTTAAGCTTAATTTCAAGCATTCTTTTTGAGAACTCAATAGCTCTGGATACTCGTTCATCAAGCAATTTAGCCTGTTCTATTGTTTCGGGAAATCTGACTGTTTTTCTTGTTTTGTGATCAACGATCTTTTTCCCAGCTTCAATAGCTAAATCTACCAATTCATCTCTAGACTTTGCTTCCTCCAAAGTTTCAGGAAGTTTATTCGTGTATACGGGATTGTTTATAGATGATATTAATTCTTCCATATTCATAATAAGTTAATGCTCGTTTTTCTTATTATTAAGATAAAAAAGTATAGTAGACATAAATGCGTAACATATATCTGCAACAAAAACAACCTCTCTTGCGAGATCCCTTGAAAATTTTATCTCTTTACTGTCAATACACAAAAAACCCCAGAAGAATTATTCTCCATCAGTTTCGCAGCAGTGGCGTATTTCTTTATCATTATTAATGCTGAAGTTTGAAGACATTCTTGAATTAGCTCTAAATTGATATCGGATTCACTTAATACACTAACCCGCTTAGGGATAGCTGTCGTATTTTGGAATGTTATACTATCATCTTCAAACATAAATCCCCTTTCTTTATGTTTGAAGATTTTTATTCAATACATGAGTATCTGTGATGTTTTATTGACAAAAGACCCAATTCAGAACGAGAGAGAATACACCAAGACTTACAGATACCATAAGCAAAGGATCGCATCGTTAAGGAAAAATTTTCCAGACCTGTTTAATAGTGATATAGAAGTAGGGGGCAGCCAGCAAAAAATTGTTCGCCAAAATCTAAATAGACTTCCCAAACTATATCTGGCTGGATCGATTCATCAATAACATACTCTCGTATAAAATTAAGCAAGCTCTAAATTTATCTTAGAAAGGAAACCAAATTGAAGATAAAAGTTTTAGGTGAGCAGATCATTGAGCTAAGTAAGCTTAATTTTAATAGTACGAACTCTTATTCAAAAGAGCCTGCTACGCTTCTTCATTCAAGAAAGATTATTAATCTTCTTCGGGCAGGATTCAGAGATAAAGATTCCTAAAGATCCAAGGTTTTATCTATAACTTTGTGCGTACTAATCCTTCTACATTAGAAATATAAAAGCCTCCAAATCTATTAAAGGAGGTTGTTTTATGACAGAGAGAATAGATTTATTTAAAGTGGCTGAGGGAGAACTTATCTATACGCCGAACCAGCAGGAGCTCATTCGACCAGTCGTGAATACGCCTGAAATTGCATATAGTCTTTTTCTGAACAATTGGCGAAGGGGAACTTTAGAATTGCAAGAGTCCTTCTATGCGATGTTCCTAAATAATGCAAAACATGTGTTGGGATTGGCTGAAATCTCAAAAGGAGGCAGTGCTGCAACGATTGTTGAGCCGAGTTTGATCTTTGCCTATGCTATCAAGGCTACTGCCAAAAGTAACATATTGGCGCATATCCTCGTCAACCAAATCTGCAATGGGTGTAAAATTAAAACCAACATGCTTGGCCAAGTTGACCGCATCGTTAAATCTTGCTTCTGTATGATTTATTTCTTGTTGAAAAAGCGAAGTCCAATAAGCTTCTATTTCTGTATTGACCTTAATTGCCTTCCGCAAGGCTAGTTTTTTACTATCTGTTTTGAGAGAAACTTTAAAGTATTGTTTCCCAATTTTATCGATAAGAACCTTTGGTGTCCTTCTGTAGTAATAATAATAATTTCCTCTCTTGGTGATATAGTCCATTTTTTACCTCTCTTAACCAATACTTGTACCCCAAAATGTATTACAATTTACATGGCATTCAACGCACACCATGTGTCCAGAAAAAAGAAAAAACTGTTTTAATTCAGTGATTTATGAAATAAATAAAGGGGATAAATGTGCGTAAAACTGGTGCGCCCAGGAGGATTCGAACCCCCGGCCTCGTCCTCCGGAGGGACGCGCTCTATCCAGCTGAGCTATGGGCGCATGATTATCTAATTCTATCTCATGTTACTAAAAAACTGCAGTTTGTCCAGTTTAGCATCTAAGTTTAGGATGCAATGGCACGTATATGGATCTCGGATTGAGCAATCCGCTGTAATTCAACTGAAATTTCCTGACGAATAAAATCAATACGTTCTTTATAAGAGCCCTTATGGCCTGGAAAAACTTCGTTGAAGCGCTCTATTTTTACGGTCAATGAACACAATGTCCCACCAAGCCCTTCGTATTGAGACATGATATTAGACTTCAACTCTTCATAATTTTCTTGAGTAACATCATCCCAAAAATTATCAAAAGCTTTAGAGAAACGTTGCAAATGCAAACGCACTGAACGCAAAGTGACTTTCAAATTGCTTTGTGTACGATCAACCATAAGACGCGTTGGTGGATGTGTTCTATACTGGCTACTATGCTCAACATAATCCATCCACTCTTTGAATTCTTTCACTTGGGGCAGCAAAGACATCAACATGTCGTGATAGTAAGCGATTGATAAATAGAGATCTCCACAATCTTCAATAAACTCAGGAAGATCTTTTACATTCATATTCATCATGCGTGCAATTTGACGCATGTTTTCTAAAGCAACACGACGTTCTTCTGGCGTTAAATTGTCATAGATCGAAACAAAGGATGTGTACTCCGTAAGATCCAAACCGAATAAGCGTTTTAGCATAGGACGCACAAAATGTTTCATTGTCAGGTCGAGCTGCTTACGCTTTTCTTCTGATAATTTCAAAGCTGAAGGTGACTCAACATCAACACCTAGTTTACGGAGGCCAATACGTAAAGCATAGACATCAAAACTTTTAAGCTCACCCACCTTCTTCAAAATCTTGATATCTCTAACCATCTGACGTGATGGACGAGAAAAGAGCTGATAGAGATTGTTGAGACTAATCTGTCCACTACCCATTGTTTGGTCACGGAACACTTCAAACACTGAATCCATTTGGGTGTTTTTAGTTAAAACACCACGACGCAGAGTTTCTGTACGGATTGGCAAGTCAGATAACGGCAAAATAAATAAGCTGTCACGATCATTCACAACACCTTGCTCTGTTCGCTGTTTGTGAATTTGCTCTGATTGAAATGGCATTTGTGTCATCTTAACTCTAAATCCATATGTGTATTTATTTACATAAAATAAACATAAACATCTTGATTCGCAAGTAAATTGAAACAGTTAAACTCCACAACAGAAAATATGATTGGGTATATTTAAACCCATACTGTCTGTATCACCACTTTCTTCTATTCCACAATAGCGCAAACTATGCTTTTTGTAGAATGCATATGCACGATCATTACCCACTCGACAAATCAACCAGCCCTTATCACCTATTCTTGACATGGCTTCAAACAAAAGCATCTTAGCTAAACCTGTTCCAAAATGCTTTGGATCAATAAATAAATTACTGAGGCGATCATCTGTTGTTGTTACAAAACCACATAAGATGTCGTTTTTATATCCACCAATCTTATATGTAAACCTCTCATCCAGCGAAAAACCTTTCTTTTCAAGATAGTTCTCCATAAAGATAAGAGCATCACCTGATAGAAATTCTTTATATCCCTTGCGCATACTACGCGCATAAAGCTGACAACAGTTTTCAGCTTCGTCAAATGTGAGCTCACGAATAATGTAACCGTTTTCTAACATGGTCTTTTGCTAAGCAATGCTCTCATGAATAAAGCGCTTATCACAATAAGGACAATCCACTGTCCTGGTCACTTTATTCAAAGTCAGATAAACCCGGGGATGTCCCAAAGCAGGATTAGGACCACCATCACAATAAAAGCGCTCTTGAGAAACAATTTCTATTTGTGGTGGCTCTGGCTCAATTTGCAGTTGTATCTTTTCTTTATCCATGTCACCACTATATTCAATATATAGTTTAAAAATCAACTACAAGACCATTCAGTATGCCCAAGCCAGCAATACAATCACGTAATCTCAATAAAATTTACAAGCCCAAAGATGCAAAGAAGCGCGTTGATGCCCTTATAGATTTTAATATCAACATTCAACCTGGGCAGATTTTTGGTTTACTTGGGCCCAATGGCGCTGGCAAATCAACCTTTATCAATATTCTTTCAGGCCTTTACATTAAAACATCAGGTGATATCTGGATTAATGGCTATGACGTCCAAAAAGACCGCAGTAAAGCCTCACATGCCATTGGCATTGTCCCACAAGAAATCACGCTAGATCCCTTCTTTTCACCATATGATACTATGGAGCTAATTGCTGGTTTATATGGCATTCCAAAGAAAAAGCGCAAAACAATGGAACTCCTTGAGGCCGTTGACTTAGCCAACAAAGCACATGTCGATTCGTTAAGACTTTCTGGAGGCATGCGCCGACGGTTGATGGTGGCTAAAGCCATGATTCACTCCCCTCGTATTCTTGTTCTTGACGAACCAACTGCCGGTGTAGATATCGAGCTTAGACGAGGCCTGTGGGATTATGTTCGTCAACTGAACAAGCAAGGCACAACGATCTTGCTCACCACACACTACCTTGAGGAAGCAGAAATGCTCTGTGATGAGATTGCTATTCTTGATGAGGGGCAAATTATTGCTCAAGACAAAACAGAGCAGTTGATGACACAGCTATCTGGTAAAAAATTAGCCATTACATTAGAAAACCCAAGAAAAACACTGCCCAAAGCCCTCAAAGATCTTGGAGCAGAGCTAGAAACACAACGACGTATTGTAATCCCCTTTGCGCCCGGAAAAGATAACATCGATGAATTGATAGCAAAGCTCCACAGCTCAAAACTCTCTTTTGTCGATTTAAATATCCAGAGCAGTGACTTAGAAGATGTTTTTATGGCGCTGACCTACAACCGTAAAGGGCGTAGTAAAAAGGCTGCCTAAGCAGCTCTTTGTTTATGCAAATTTTGGCCCCATGGGTCCGATGATTTTATTATGGTTTTGAACCAGTGAACGAAGGTGCAAGTAATTCTCCATAAATGAGAAGATACGTTCTCCGTACTCTTGATCTTCTTTTTTTATTGCCACCATAAGCTCTGCTTCAGTTTTAAATAAACCTTCACGACCAAATGGCTCACCATCAACGGCAAACATATTTGAGACATCATTTGACTTTAAAATTTTGAATGAATTATGCATTGAAATAATGCGAAGTTTCTCTGTCTTTTGACCTTGGTACCATACATGTGTGGATTTAACCTCATCAACCAATGTATTACCATGAACAATTTTTACATTGCGCATAAATGGTGCATCTTCTTCTACTGGTAAGACATCAAGCCTTTTGTAAGCCAGTTTGACACCAACTCTATTATAGCGCTCCCTCAGCTGCTCTAAAATCTTGTCATGCTGCTCTGCTTTTCTGTGAATAAGGTCACTGGCATTCAAACCTTTACATTCTGGATTAATCAAAACTGGAACCGTAAATGTACCATCGATTTGTTCAAAAACAATGGGTGACTCTTCTAGTGTCTCAATCATAGCAACCTCTGAGGGTTTTCCATCAACCATACCTGATGGATTAATTAAGAAACCTGGGCAAATTGTCGGATGGTCTCTGATGACAAGCGGCATTTCATCATTGACCCAAAGATAAGACCCGGCAGACAGAGCGTAATAATCATTAAATATACCTTTATAATCAATATTAAACTCTTCGCGTGTCATCATCTGATCTTTGGACAAACCAAATTCATGACGAACGCTATCACCATTGGCGATGACTGGTGCATCTTTAATATCAATCACAACATCTTCTGCATTAACATCACTCTCATTGAGTTTAAGCACATTTCCACCATGACTCACCAATCGTCCCGTAGCAAAGAATGTATTAGCTGGGAATTTGCCTGAATTAAACATCAGATCCACTGTGTTTTTTGGTATGTTCATTTTTTTATTCTTATTGGTTTTATGTATATTAGTATTGTCAAAAAGTTGTACTATGTATAGTTTTTTCTTTCAAGTAAATATCGCTTTTTTAAAGTAAATTCGTTATCCTCAGAGTCGGAAACAACAAGGGAAATTGATTATGTTTGAACCTGTCACTTTTGCAATTATTGGTTTTGTTATTGTCGTTCTGCTCGCGTCTTTGCGTATTTTACGTGAATACGAGCGCGCCGTGGTTTTTACACTTGGAAAATATAGCTACACTTGGGGCCCTGGTCTGATTATTGTTATTCCGATCATTCAGGAAATGGTGCGTGTTGATACACGGGTGATTGCAGAGGATGTTCCTTCTCAAGATGTCATATCAAAAGACAACGTGACAGTGCGTGTGAGCGCAGTGATATACTACCGCGTGAGTGTTCCAGATCGTGCAGTCAATGAAGTCATGAACTTTCATCGTGCCACCTCTGAATTGGCACAAACAACACTGCGCTCTGTTCTTGGAAAACATGACCTTGATGAGATGTTGTCAGACCGTGCTAAACTCAATTCTGATATTCAAAAAATCTTAGCTGAACATACTGAACAATGGGGTATCTCTGTCTCTAACGTTGAGATCAAACATATTGATCTTGATGAAAGTATGATCCGCGCCATTGCCAAACAAGCAGAGGCTGAGCGTGTTCGTCGTGCAAAAATCATTAATGCAGAAGGTGAACAACAGGCAGCCAAAAAGCTTGTTGAAGCAGGAAAAGCCTTAGATGATGCACCATCAGCAATGATCTTACGTTATCTCTCAACGATTCAGGAGTCAGCGGCAATGGATAGCAATACAGTGCTCTTCCCTTTACCAAGTAGCTTGTTAGATCTCCTCACAAATAAGAAGAGCTAATCATTAAACGTCTATATTAAATAGGTCTGGCTGAATTGATTGAGCCAACTGCACTATCTCAGTTTGGATAGCATAGCGATCTTTTTATATGACAACTTTTGTATTGTGAAATGTTTCAGCTAGAACCACGGTATCAAATGATTTTGACCACAAGTGTGCCAGTCCCAAGTGGTCGAGCAGAAATTTAAACGTAATTTTGTCTAGCAATATCTAGTGATCAGGACAACATCATGTGTATAAAGGCATCTTAAGAGACACTGGCAGGGCTATCATACTTTTTTCAAGCACAGCATAAATTTGATGGAGGAAAAAGGCTTTATCACAAAAGAAGAAGCGGATGCCGATTTGAACGCCACCCGCCAGCAAATTAAAAATGCAGGATAGTTTTTTAAGCAGGTCCGCCTTTATTACCATTAGGGCCACCAAATTTAGCAGAATTTTCAGATTGAATTTCTACATTATTTCTTAGATTCTCAACAACGGATAAAGCACTACCTGCACCATTGTCACGGTCATAGCCCCATGGACTTAATTCATCCCCTTAAAGGTTAATTTTCATGACACGACCGTTTAGGTAATCAAAAGAAAGACCTTTTTCTTTAATAAAAACATTAGCATCTTTGAGGGTCATAGAATTTGAAAGCCCTTTTAAAAAACCTAAACCAAGAGGTTGTGAATTATTGTACAAAGCCGCTAGTAGTTCAGCCTTATCAAGACCCTCAATATTAATAGTGTCAGACATAGTTTTAACCTTTCGTAAATTAATTTGTCATATTTATAGCATATGAACCAAAGGGCATTGCCAATAAAATTATGAAAATAAAAAATACCGGAATAGAATTAAAATACAGAATTTTGTAGCACCAGTGTGGCACCAGAGCAAGGGCGGATTTATACAACCCATTGAAACCCTTGGAAACCCTTGGGAACCCTTGGAAACTATGGTGGGCGGTGACGGGCTCGAACCGCCGACCCTCTCGGTGTAACCGAGATGCTCTCCCAACTGAGCTAACCGCCCCTATAACAGATGTTCTAAAACCGCCGCAAGGTTTAGCACGCTTAGTACTGTCTCGCAACGGTTTTATAGAATTTTTTAAAACTTACTTCTGCTTGTTAGCAGCTTCTTTAAGAGATTTACCTGGACGGAATTTAACTTGGTAACGTGCAGGGATTTGGATCTCAGAACCGTCTTGTGGGTTACGGCCTTTTTTAGCTGGGCTAAAACGTGACTCTAGTGTGAAAACGTTTGTCAAAGATACACGCTGGCCTTTGGCTAGAGCTGTCTTTAGACCATCAACGATACCGTCTAGTACGCGTTGTGTTGTTGCTTTTGTTTCGCCTGTTTGTTCAGCGACGAAGTCGATAAGTTCTGATTTGTTCATAATATTCTCCTATTGTAAAAGTAAATGAACATATAGAGGCTACAGCCCCCATAACTACTATTGATTCTCTGAATCAACATCTGAATCAGTTTTAAAGGTTTTGATTGCAAAACTCAATGGGTAATAACGTCAGAATCCCCGTTTTCTGCGCTTTTTGAAGGAATTAAGTCCTTTTTAGGGTCTTTTTTGTCGTTTTCATCAGAAATCGGACACAATTTATCCTGTAATGCATGCAATAAAACCTCGTCAATCGTCTGAACAGGCACAATTTCAAGGTCATCTTTCACATTATCAGGCACATCAATGAGATTCTTTTCATTCTCAGCAGGGATGAGAACCTTCGTCACACCAGCACGAAGTGCCGCGAGAAGCTTCTCTTTTAATCCACCAATCGGTAGAACACGGCCACGCAAAGTGATTTCTCCTGTCATCGCAACATTTTTAAGCACAGGATTGTCTGTCAAAACAGAAACAATAGATGTCACCATGGCAATACCTGCAGATGGCCCATCTTTGGGTGTTGCACCTTCAGGTACATGGACATGGATATTATGTTCTTCAAAGATTTTAGGATCGATGCCAAAACTTTGAGCACGTGATTTAATCAACATCTCAGATGCTGTGACAGATTCCTTCATCACATCACCCAATTGTCCCGTCATACTCACCTTGCCTTTACCTGGCAATATGACAGCTTCAATGGAAAGGATGTCACCGCCGACCTCTGTCCAAGCCAAACCTGTTGTGACACCAACAAGATTCTCTTCTTCCGCTTGCCCATAACGGTGTTTACGTACACCAGAAAAATCCTGTAGATCATCAGGCGCAATTGAAATGGTTTCAGCTTCATCTGCGACAATCTTTTTAACTGTTTTACGGCAAAGCTTTGCAATCTCTCTATTCAAGTTCCGGACACCGGCTTCTCTTGTGTAATGTTGGATAAGAGAACGAATGGTTTCTTCAGGGATAACAATCTCACCGTCTTTAAGACCATTGGCCTCCAATTGTTTTTTGATCAGGTGGCGCTCAGCAATATTCACTTTTTCATCTTCTGTATATCCAGGGATGCGAATAATCTCCATACGATCCTTTAATGGTGATGGGATATTCAGTGAGTTGGCTGTACAGATAAACATGACATCGGATAAGTCATATTCCAGCTCCATATAATGATCAACAAAGCTATCATTTTGTTCAGGATCTAAAACTTCAAGAAGTGCTGAGGCAGGGTCTCCACGAAAATCATGGCTCATCTTGTCAATCTCATCCAACATAAAGACAGGGTTTGAGTGTCCAGCGCGTTTTAAACTTTGTATAATTTTACCAGGCATCGATCCTACATACGTACGACGATGACCACGAATTTCAGATTCATCACGAACACCACCAAGTGCAACACGTGCAAAATCACGCCCTGTTGCACGGGCCACGGATTTACCTAATGATGTTTTACCCACACCTGGAGGGCCAACAAGACAAAGGATCGGTCCTTTAAGAGAATTTGTACGCTTTTGCACAGCAATAAATTCAATAATGCGCTCTTTAACCTCTTCAAGTGAATAATGATCTTCATCAAGGACGGTTTGTGCATGCTCAAGATCAGAATTCACCTCTGATTTCTTCTCCCATGGCAAAGCCAACATCCAATCAATATAGTTGCGCACAACTGTCGACTCTGCCGACATCGGGTTCATGGATTTAAGCTTCTTCAGCTCGTTATCCAGCTTTTCTTCAACAGCTTCTGTCAAAAACCCTTCTTTGATTTTCTCTTTGACGCGCTCTTCCAGCTCATTGACTTCAGTGCTGTTATCATCGCCAAGTTCTTTTTGAATGGCTTTCATTTGCTCATTTAAATAATAATCGCGCTGTGTTTTTTCCATCTGGCCTTTCACACGTTTACGAATCTTATTTTCAACCTCTAAAACATCAATCTCAGCTTCAAGTTGTTCATAGATCAGTTCAAGACGCTCTTTAAGGCCTTCTCTCTTTAATATCTGCTGTTTCTCACCTGTCTTTAAAGGGATATGCGCTGCAATTGTATCAGCCAGCTTTGCAGGATCGTCTTCCATATTGCCCAATGTCTCAGACACTTCAGATGGGAGTTTTTTATGTAAGGACACAAAGTCTTTGAAACGTGAAAGACAGCCACGGGCCAGAGATTGAATAATCTTCTCATCTGACTTTGAGAATTTCTCTTTTTTGTATGTTTCAATCTCTACACGGAGATAGTCATCTTTATTTTTAAAATCAAGAATACGTGCACGCTCACCGCCCTCAACCAATACTTTTACTGTGCCATCGGGAAGTTTGAGAAGTTGGAGCACTGTTCCAATTGTGCCGACCTCATATAAATCATCTTTGCCAGGATCATCTGTCACAGAATCTTTTTGCGTGACCAGCATCAATTTTTTATCACCGTTCATAACACTTTCTAGCGCTTTTACAGAACGATCACGCCCCACAAATAAAGGCACAATCATATGTGGAAAGACAACAATGTCTCTTAAAGGCAATAAAGGTAATTTTTGGGTATTAAACATGATATATCACACCACTCCAATGTGTCGATTCAGTCTTGTAGTGTACAGTATAGTTATAAATAAACCACTACATATAAAAGTCAAAGACCTTTAATAATAAGTAATGCAGGGGTCGTGCCAATTACAGCTGATTATTTACTTTCAGCTTCAATTTCTGCACGTGTTGAAACAACATGGTCGATGAGGCCGAACTCTTTGGCTTCATCAGCAGACATAAAGTTGTCACGCTCAAGAGATGTTTCAATCTCTTTTTTCTTTTTACCTGTGTGATGCACATAGATCTCATTCAGGCGATCACGCAAACGCAAAATTTCTCTGGCATGAATTTCAATGTCAGTGGCCTGACCTTGTGCACCACCCAATGGTTGGTGAACCATAATACGGGCATTTTGAAGTGCATAACGTTTTCCAGCAGCACCCGCAGCCAATAACAATGATCCCATAGATGCAGCTTGACCAATACACACCGTTGAAACGTCTGGCTTAATGTATTGCATAGTGTCATACATAGCCATACCAGAGGTTACAACACCACCTGGTGAGTTAATATAGAAGGAAATGTCTTTGTTTGGATTTTCAGACTCAAGGAACAAAAGCTGAGCACAAATTAAGCTTGAAACATGGTCATTCACCTGACCTGTTAAAAAGATAATGCGTTCTTTTAAAAGTCTGGAATAAATATCATATGAGCGCTCACCACGGTTTGTTTGTTCAACAACCATTGGCACAAGTCCGTGCATAGTAGGTTCAGTAAATTCAGACATATTAGACCTCTCTCTATTTCCTCATCGTGTCGTGTATTAAGCTCATTCTAATCGTATAAAAGATAATGAAAAGCTAAGAAAAATCAGGTTGGACAAATTGTCCACTTTCTCTGTATTTTATGACATCTTTAATCACTTCATCGCTCGTCCCATACCAATCAATTGTCTCAAGATTATCACTGTACGGATCAATCCATTGATAGTCTGTGTGCTCATGACTAAGCTGAATTGCACTATCTACGGGTACAGGTTCCATATATAATCTTAAAGCAACCTGATGAAGGATCATGGGGTATTCTTCTGCTCCAATAGATAAAAGCCCAATAATAGCCTGTGGCTTGGATATCAGCCCCGTTTCTTCTTTTAATTCACGGATTGCGGCTTCAAACGGATTTTCACCAAAATCTATCCACCCTGCTGGATGGCACCAGAGCCCATTATCTGAACGCTTTAAAATAAGCAAATGCCCGCGTGTATCAGCTGTAACCGCTAGAACACCCGCATGTGGTGTTTGCACATCGATATCTTGAAGATAACGCTCCTTGAGCAAAGCAACATCATGATCCGTTAAATCAGCGTATTCTTTTGAAACAATGTCCAGAAGGCGTTGATAACGGTTTATGTCGTATTCGTTGGTGGCGTAGTTCAAGCCTTCAAGAGCTATCGATTTAATGATCTCGTAAGCAGCTATTCTTGAAGGCAATTCAAAAACCTCTAGGCCTTCTTTTTAGCCTTAGAAGCTTTCTTAATACGCTTTTCTTCTTTGGCTTCATCTGGATCAGCTGTCAAAGTATCTGAATCCACTTTTTTCTCTTTGATATCGGCTTGAGACAAGATCAGTTCAATGACTTTATCTTCATAGAGAGGTGCCTGAACGGCCTGAAGAGCCTGACGATTTGAACGCAAATAATCAAAGAATTCTTGCTCTTGACCTGGATAACGTGCAGCTTCACGTTGCACAGCATTATTCAGCTCTTCTGGTGTAATTTCAACGTTCTCACGATCACCGACTTCAGCCAAAAGGATGCCCAGACGCACACGGCGCTCCGCAATCTCTTTAAATTCTTTTTGTGTTTCTTTATCTTTTTCAGCTTTGGCTTTATCAAGACCGCGCTTTTCAATGTCTTCAAGATGTGATGTCCAAATAGACTGATACTCTTGATCAACCATTTGATGAGGCGTTTCAAACTTATTCGCCTCATCCAAAGCATCTAAGACATTACGCTTTACACGCGCTTGAGATACGCTGTCATATTCTTGCTGAATACGCTCTTTAATATTTGTTTTGAGCTCTTCAAGTGTTCCTATGCCAAGCTTTTCAGCCAAAGCATCATCAACCTTAGGCGTAACAGCTTTTTTAATGTCTTTCACTTTAATAGCAAAGACAGCATCTTTATTGGCCAATTCACCCGCATGATAGTTCTCTGGGAATTTGACTTTAATGTCTGCCTCATCACCAATCTTTTTACCGGTCAATTGATCTTCAAAGTTATCAATGAATGTATTGGAGCCAATCTCAAGTTCATAATCATCCGCCTTCATGCCAGGCTTTTTCTCACCATCAACAGAACCGTCAAAATCGATGACAACGAAGTCACCTTTTTTGATTGCACGTTTTGCTGTGATTGATTCAGTGGCTTTATTGCTCTCAGCAATGCGCTCAAGCGCATCTGTGACATCCTTTTCAGATGCCTCGGTCACTGGCTTTTCAATTTTTAGCTTATTAAACGGCGCAATATCAAAATCTGGAATCCGAAGGACAGACATTTCATAAGTCAATGTGTCATCTTTAAAATCCTTGACTTCAATATGAGGCTGTTGTGCTGGTTTAATCTTTTTATCAATCAGAACTTTAGACGATGTGTCATTCACAGCATCCTGAAGGACCTCGCCACGAACACGATCACCAAAACGCTTCTGCAAAACTTGCATCGGCACTTTACCAGGGCGGAAGCCATCAATCTTCACATCTTTTGCGAGAGATTGTAGGCGTTGTTCTATACGGGCTTGTATATCATTGGCTGGCACCGTGATTTTAAACTTTGATGTTAACTTATCGTCGGATTTCAGTTCTTCGATTTTCATGAGATATCCTCATTATTTTGATCATTAAACCTGGACTGCTCCAGGAACAAACTTTGAACCGTGGTGCGGGTGGAGGGACTTGAACCCCCACGCCTTGCGGCACTGGTACCTAAAACCAGCGCGTCTACCAATTCCGCCACACCCGCATATTACGGTTACGTTTTAGTGCTCACATGTTCTAGCTAAAATGCTTGATGAATCCAAGCAAAAAAGACCAAAAGGTCTATTTTTATTTAGCTCAAGAAAAAGGACTCGAAAGGGCTCTTTGTAAATCTTAAAAAGCTTTTAGTTATTATGCTGCAATAAGAAGCTCATGGAAGATAAGCATGCCATGAGAACGAAAAGCGTCTTTAAACGTATCTGTTTTTGCCTGCTCTGGAATTTCAGCTAAAACCTTATTTTCTTCAAAATTCTCTAGAGCTAGAATAGCGTAATATTCCCCAACAGCTAACATAATGTAATCAATAGCATCTCTATCATCCTGAGAGATATCATCAAATAAGAAATTATCAATAGGCCCTTTGAAATCGCTTGAGAAACACTTCATTATATCCAAACCTTTTCGCTTAAGACTTTCAAAAATAGCCTTATTCTTCAAAACCGTCTCAAATGGAGTTTTAATCTGAATCCGATTACTCTGCTCAGCTTGTTCAAGAACAAGGTTATCAATGTTCTGTCTAAATTGATCAATAACCTGTGATAATTGTGTAATCGTCACATTGTTTTCTGTTTTTGTATTGTCCACCTGTGTCATTGCTCATTCTCCTTTATATTTTTAAGCAATATGAAATAAAGTCGGGTACGAGTGCTTTAATGCTTGGGTTGTTAAATGATGTAAAATCTCCCTCTTTGGGTCGCACCTTGTTTCGTTCTGTTTTTGTCAATGCAAATTCAATCATCTCTGTATACAACTCTGCCTGCATTAACACCGCTAAATAGGCAATTTCTAAATCTTCTCCAATTGGATATGTGGCCATATAATCTGTAATTGAGCCAAATCTATCATTTGCATAGCGCTCATAACTAAAGCCTCTCTTATCCAAAATACGAAGAACCATACTGCATTCAGCAAATTCCTCTAAAATTTTTTCTCTGTAGCTTCCTCTTTTTAAGCGCCCTAATTTATCCATAATCATTTGATCAACATTGATCCTAAACTGATCAGCAATTAATCCGGCGCGAACTATACTCGAATCTGCCATCTCACTACACCATCCTTTAAGAAAAAAACTATCACTACCAAAAGGTTATGTCAAACAAATACCCGGCTTTTCTTTTTGCCTTTTACCAAGAATTGTCTAGAATGCGCGCATGACAAAGAAAATACCACAAGAACGCATTCGGAACTTCTCGATTATTGCACATATTGATCACGGAAAGTCAACACTGGCTGACCGCATGATTCAGATGTGTGGGGGCCTGAGCGACCGCGAAATGAAAGATCAAGTTCTCGACAATATGGACATCGAGCGCGAGCGTGGAATCACCATCAAAGCCCAAACTGTCCGCTTGAGTTTTACAGCCAAAGATGGTCAAGAATACGCTTTTAATATCATGGATACACCAGGGCATGTTGACTTTGCTTACGAAGTGTCACGTTCGATGGCTGCTTGCGAAGGTTCATTATTGGTTGTTGATGCCACACAAGGTGTCGAGGCACAAACATTAGCAAATGTCTATCAAGCGATTGACAAAAACCACGAAGTCATCCCTGTTCTCAACAAAGCTGACCTACCCGCTGCAGAACCAGAACGCGTTAAGCAACAAATTGAAGATGTGATTGGGATTGATGCTTCCGAGGCCATTCTTGTTTCAGCCAAAACAGGTGAGAATGTTGATCTATTACTGGAGTCTATTGTTGAACGTTTGCCAGCCCCAGAGACTAAAGCTGAAGATGCACCACTCAAAGCCATGTTGGTTGATAGCTGGTATGATGCCTATTTAGGGATTGTTATTCTTGTGCGTGTTGTTGAAGGTGAGATTAAGAAAGGTGATCAAATTACCTTTATGGCTTCTCACGTCAATGAACGTGTTGAAGAAACAGGTGTGTTTAGCCCTAAAAAAACAAAGGTTGATTCCTTAGGCCCTGGAGAGATGGGTTATATTACGACGGGTATTAAAGATATTGAAGCTACACAGGTGGGTGATACGATCACACATACGAAAAAACCAACAGACTCTGCTCTTGAAGGTTTTAAAGAAAGTATGCCGGTTGTGTTTTGTTCGATGTTCCCGGTTGATAGTTCTGATTTAGATCGCCTCCGCGATGGTATTGCCAAACTCAAACTCAATGATGCTTCGTTCCATTATGAAATGGAAACATCTGCGGCTTTGGGTGTGGGTTATCGTTGTGGTTTTCTTGGCCTGCTTCATATGGAGATTATTCAAGAGCGTCTTGAACGTGAATTTAACCTTGATCTCATTGCCACAGCCCCCAGTGTTGTTTACACAATCCATAAAACAGATGGTCAAACGATTGAACTATATAATCCAGCCGATTTGCCCGATCCTGTTGAGATTAAAGCCATTGAAGAGCCATGGATTAAGGCCACGATTTTGGTTCCTGATGAATATCTGGGCAGCCTGTTACAGCTGTGTGAAGATCGCCGCGGTGAGCAAGAAACACTGACCTATGCTGGTCAGCGTGCCATGATTGTTTATAAATTACCCTTGGCTGAAGTTGTCTTTGATTTTTATGACCGCCTCAAATCTCTATCCAGTGGATACGCCAGTTTTGATTATGAAGTGATGGGCAACCGTGAAGGCAACCTTGTTAAATTAGACATCAAAGTGAATGGTGAAGACGTTGATGCTCTTGCCATGATCTGCCACCGTACAAAAGCCGAATACCGTGGCCGCCGCATGTGCGAAAAATTGAAAGACCTTATCCCACGACAGAACTTTAAAATCCCAATCCAAGCTGCGATTGGTGGGAAAATTATTGCCCGCGAAACCATTTCAGCCTTTCGTAAAGATGTGACGGCTAAATGTTATGGCGGCGATATTTCTCGTAAGAAGAAGCTTCTTGAGAACCAAAAGGCCGGCAAGAAGCGCATGCGCCAATATGGGAATGTTGAAATCCCACAAAAAGCCTTCATAGAAGCCTTAAAAGTTGGAGACTAAACCCCTTGATTACGCGCCTGATTAATGGCTGTCAAACCTTCACGATACGTAGGGTATTTAAGAGCATAGCCTAAATCATTTTTAATACGTTCATTTTGAATACGCTTATTCGCCTTGAAAAAGTCACGCAACATCTCCGACATCTCCGCCGCTTCAAAATTTTGTGGCACTGGCATATCCATTCCTAAAAGATCATAAGCATATTTCATGACATCAACCTGAGATGCTGGCTCATCATCCGACATGTTATAGACTGTTCCCGGTTTAGGATTGGCAATCGACTGAGCAATAATCCCAGCCATATCTTCAACATGAATGCGGTTAAAGTAATGGCCAGGTTTATCAATAATAGTGCTTTCCCCCCTGATAATACGTGCTAATGGAGAACGTCCCGACCCATAAATACCAGAAGCACGAAACACATGAACAGGCAAATTATGACGGTGAAATAGGTTGAGCCATTCTTCTTCTGCGCGCACTCGTGCCATTGCTTGTTCTGTTAATGGGTGTGGTGTGGTGTCTTCATTCACCCAGCCACCACCGTGATCACCATAGACACCGGTTGAAGAAATATAACCTACCCAACGAATACGCTCACTGGATGCCAGTTCTTTTAAGTGATGATGGATGACAAGATCACTCACCCCTTCTTTGAATGGTGGAATAGAAATCAAAACAGATGTTGAAACCGACAACGCATCACACCCAATCTCATCCATAGGCTTTGTGCCATCAAACTGATGCAGATAAATCTTGTCCAACTCTTCAGGCAGCGGTTTATTCGCAGAGCGTGATGTGCCTGTAAATGACCAATCATCCCCCGATGCCTCCAAACGTTCAACAAGATATTTAGCTGTATAGCCAAAACCAAAGCAAAAAAGACGATAACCCTTCATATTCTTCTCCTTATTTTAAAAATCTAAATTCGCATAGTGTTCAGCTGGCGGCGCCCCTGAAATCTGATCTGATAGTATACTTCGAAAGCCCTGACGTGACTTAATGCGCATGTACCATGTTCGCGCGCGCGGATGTTTATCCCAAGGCACATCACCAAGATAATCCACACATGAGATTTGGGCAGCAGCAGCAATATCGGCCAAAGAAAAATGATCCCCAGCCAACCAATTACGCAAATCAGTAAGATACTCAATATAGTCAAGATGATAATGTATGTTTGTGTGCCCAGCTCTGATTTTCTGGCCATCAGGATGGCCAAGACGCTGGATACGTTTCAAAAGTTTCTCTGCCGTCAAATACTTTGTCACTTCATTATAAAACTTTTCATTGAACCAGTGCATAATGCGGCGAATTTCGATGCGTTGTTCAATATTTTCACCAATTAATGGTGGATCTGAATACATCTCTTCCAAATAATGGCAGATGTTATCTATACCTATAACGGTGAGACCATTATCATCAACAAAGACTGGCACCTCTCCAGCAGGGTTCATTTTTAAAAAATCAACACGACGTTTCCAGACCTGCTCTTCTTGCAAAGAAAACTGCAAACGCTTTTCATGCAGCATAAAACGCACTATACGCGATAGCGGATCCAACGGATAATGATAGAGCAGTTTTGATGTCATGATGTCCGATAATGCAGCACAATTGCTTAACACCATGATAACATGTCAAGGTATTTAAAGCCATAGAGCACTTTACTCCTGACCCAACCGAACTATATGTTTTCTTGGAAAATAGTATAAAAAAAATAACAAAACAATTTATTCTCAGGTGCATATGACAAAAGAACCAAAAGATCAAAATCAGGATCCATCTTCTGAAGGCTATGTTGAAGGTAAGTTTCTTGTTGCCATGCCAGCAATGGAAGATCCACGATTTCACCAATCTATTGTCTATATTTTAGAGCACGACAAAGCCGGTGCTATGGGGCTTATGATCAACAAGACTCTTGATCATCTTAAGTTCAAAGATCTCTTAGAACAGCTTTCGATTGATTATAATGATGAATGCCCTGAACTTGATATTCACTATGGGGGTCCGGTGGATATTGGGCGTGGATTTGTCATTCATTCAAAAGACGTCATGTTTGATCATACAATTGATATAGGCCCTTTTGCCGTCTCAACATCCACGGAAATGCTTCAAGCTATTGCACAAGGCAGCGGGCCTGATGAAATAATCTTTACACTAGGCTACGCCGGCTGGAACGCCGAGCAACTCGATACAGAACTGCTCTCTGACTCATGGCTCTGTTTGGATTGTTGTTATGATACGGTGTTTAATACCGAACCTAAACAGAAATGGAAATTGGCTTTAGAAAAATCAGGCATTCACCATCAACATTTACATGACTGCTCCGGCCACGCTTAAAGAGTAAGCGCTTCTGGCTTATTTTGATCCGTAATACCGTAATCATCTTTGATATGATCAATGAAAATTTTTCTTAAGTCCGGGCGGTCACTACCAGACCATGAGACCAAAGATTCACGTGATATTCTCAGCTTCCCTAACTCATCGGCTTTATCTAAGAGATGTTTAAAACTCTTCTCACTAATAGAATTATTATAATAACCATCAAAACCGTATATACAAAACTGCAATAGGTTATATTCATGTTTTTTTCTACCGCTTCTTGTAACGACTGCACAGTAACTGTCTTCTGACATATCAACAGTAAATTCATTTGTAGCGAATAGTATATCAAGTGCTTTAGTCGCTTTTAAGATACCTTGATCCATATCGAGTAAAAGTTTTACCATCAGGTTATAATGATCAGAAATAATAGAAAAAGAACTCGGTTGAGACCTATTGATCACATAGGGCGATGCGCCACTGAGAGCTAAAACTTCAAACTGCCCCCAATCATCAAGATCATAAGCCATAAAGAGCTCTTGAGCTCTTTCCTCATCCATAAGCTTTCGGCCCTCATCCATAAGCTTTCGGTGTTTCTTAGATCCAGGGCCTCTGGTATTCCAAAGATTGACTATTCCATTAAACATAAACACATATACCTCTGATAAAAAAGTACCAGAAATAAAAATTATGTCAATAGTATTGTGTTATTTTTTGAAACTATTGTGTTGTGGTGGGGTTTTAAGTACGCACAAGACAACCAAACGGTCTTGCCCCATGGGGGGGCAGAGTTTAGATCCAGCATATTCTTGAATGATATTATAGAATAACAAAACCCCCGCTTATGGCGGGGGTTTTTGATAGCTGGTGAAAAGGCCTCTAATAAGCGCTTACGGCTTTAGCTGGGGTTTAGAC
>CAXRKA010000112.1:0-4852 GCA_964231155.1 Alphaproteobacteria bacterium
AGCGCTTCAAACATCTGAAAATGAGATGCTGAATACGAGACATGATCCTCTCCACGAATGACATCTGTGATCTCATAGGCAATGTCATCAATCACTGAGCAGATATGATACAAAGGTGTCCCATCTTCACGAACCAACACTGGGTCTGACATATCTTTTCCGTGAAATTCCACTTTGCCACGCACATGATCATCCCAGGCAATGGGCTCATGGTTAAGCTTAAAACGCCAATGTGGCTGACGCCCTTCAGCTTCGTATTTTGCAATTTGTTCTTCTGTTAGCTTTAATGCAGCACGATCATAGATCGGTGGTAGCCCCTGATTCAATTGTGCTTTTCGCTTAAGAGACAATTCTTCTGGTGTTTCATAACACGGATAAAGACGACCATCAGCTTTGAGCTTATCCAAAGCTTTTTCGTATTGATCCATACGCCCGGATTGACGCTCAAAACGATCCCAATTCAAACCCAACCATTTTAGATCTTCTTGGATCGCGTCCACATATTCTTCTTTAGAGCGTTCCTTATCTGTATCATCAATACGCAAGACAAATTGCCCCTCATGATGACGTGCATACAACCACGTTACAATGGCTGTACGTATATTACCGACATGAAGTTTCCCAGTTGGGCTAGGTGCAAAACGAACGACTGTTGACATGCAGCGACTCTTCTTTTTCTTCTCTTCTTTACAATGCCCGCATAATCTAGCCCGAGCACATCAGAAAGGCAAATGCTTTATAACGTCAATATGTGTTGAACAGATTTATGATCGAGCATGCTAAAATTTTGAATAATCTGCTTCCGGTCAGACTTATCGTTGATATCTTTCCTATTCATCAGCATCCATAGACATGCATGATATGTACTGCGTGCATCATCATCCCATATGCCATTCAGCTTTAAGTTAGAAACATTATCTTGAAACTGATGAATAACCGTATTTTCCATCGCTTTGAGATTATGCCCTCTGGTGGTGGCTGCATTCTGATAGCTGTTGAATGCTGACAAACCTAATAAAGCGGCTGCCATCAACCCCACCATAGGATAAAGTGAACCTGTAATAATTTTCAAAACAAAACTCCCAACACCTAAAATACCAGATCCAAGCATAACGTTGGTATAAAGATTGACGCGTTTATCAATCAGATCAATGTTGTTTGTATAAAATTTCTTTTGGATATGTGCAGCATCTTGGGCCGCAGAAAAAACACGCTCAGCTATTGTTGGTTCGTGATTTTCATGGTCTGTCGTCGGTATTTTTTTACTTTGATGTGTACGATCGACGTCTGCTTTCAAGAACGCTCACTTTCATTCTAAAGGATAGACATGACTTATTTATAACAAAAACTTGTTATAAATTCAAGAGTTGTTCTTTTTCAAGGACTTGGGAGAAGCTTCAATAACACCATCAATAAAGTGGATTTGAACATCTTTGTCGAGATCGACAGACTCCGCACGGGATATGGCTTGTTTGTTCCCATCAGTAACATAGGTAAAGCCACGCTCAAGGACATTCTCATAAGATAAAGAGCGCAACAAAGTTGAGAGATGTGATAGGCGCTCTTTTTTTAATACCAACTGCTTCTGAATTTTATTGAAGCTCAGTTGATCGGCAAGAAAACGCAGAGATTGTCCAGCCTCTTTGAGGATTTGCTGTGGATGTTTTAGGCGTGACCCTAATAACGACAATTGATGTGTGCGCCCCTGTGTTAAAGAGATCAATGTACGGTCTAAACGCTCCATTGATATATCAATCTTTTGCTGTAGAGGTTCCATTAAGCGCTGTGGTGAACGCAAAGATACGGCAAGCGTTTTCAGTTCATTTTTTGCATGCCGCAAATTATGAACAAGAGCTTGCGACAAGCGTCGTTGTTGGTCTTGAGTGTTTTGTAAAAGCTCACTACGCACAGGAACAACCATCTCAGCTGCTGCTGTGGGTGTTGGCGCCCTTAAATCAGCAACATAATCACATAACGTTGTGTCGGTTTCATGGCCTACAGCTGAAATCACTGGGATATTACTCGCAGCAATAGCACGGACAACAGCCTCATCATTAAAAGGCATTAAATCTTCCAAAGAGCCACCACCACGAGCCACAATAATCACATCTGGCCGCATAGATTCTTCCAAAGCATTGAAGCCTTGAATGCCGCGTACAACATCACTAACCGCCTTTTCGCCTTGAACATTGGCACCCCAGACAAGAACATCACGCATGAAGCGGTCAGATAAACGATGTAAAATATCACGAATAACAGCACCTGTGGGGGATGTCACAACACCAATTTTTTGAGGAAGAAAGGGCAGTGATTTTTTGTGTTCTTGGTCAAACAGCCCTTCGGCCTGAAGACGCTTTCGGCGCTCTTCTAACATCTTTAAGAGAGCCCCTTCACCAGCCAGCTCCATTTGCTCAATAATAATCTGATAATTTGAACGTGCCGGATAGGAAGTAATTCGGCCTGTACAGATGACCTCCAACCCCTCTTCAGGCTGGATTTTAAAGTTACCAATACTCCCACGCCATGCGATCGCATTGAGAACCGATTGATCATCTTTGAGATCAGAGTACATATGGCCGGACTTTGCGATCGTAATTCTTGATAATTCACCACGCACGCGCACATAGCCAAAAGAGTCCTCTAAAGACTTTTTGATGCCTTGGCTGATCTCAGTAACAGAATATTCCGTTGCGTTCGATAAAGAAGGATTATGCGTATTCATAGTCACACAGTTTATACAAAGACATGAGGCTTGACTATGCTTGTTTTTGAGAACGCTTGGCTTTGAAAAAATTCTTTAAAAGAACACTGCATTCATCCTCAAGAATACCGCCTGTGACATCAGGTTTATGATGTGTTTGAGCGTGTTCGAAGACTTTGGCGCCCTGACAGACCCCGCCTGATTTTGGATCATAAGCACCAAAATAAACATGCCGAATACGTGCAAAACTGATACATCCAGCACACATTACACAAGGTTCCAATGTCACATAGATATCGCACTCTGGTATACGCTGTGCTTGTTTTAACTGGCAAGCTTCACGCACTGCTAAAATTTCAGCATGCGCAGATGGATCAGACAGTGTAATTGTTTGATTAAACCCACGTCCAATAATCTCGCCACTTTCACAATCAACAACGACAGCACCAATCGGCACCTCATCCAATGCAAGTGCTTCTTGTGCTTGTTTGAGTGCTGCACGCATGTAATTCTCATGTTCTGGTGTGCACTGCATCATAAAAATTTCGCTTGTTCTTTAATAGTTTTGTCACTTCCTATCACTATCATGACATCGGAAAAAACACAACTAAAGCTCAATAAGAATAGAGATCTTACAATGAATGCGCAAAATGCCCCAAATAGACTTCTAGAACGCAAAAATACCAAAGAAAAAGATAAGCTTCTTAAAGAAATCTTGGATCATATCAAAGACGATAATGCCAATGATAATGCTACATTGAAGCAGTTTGCCCGCCTGTTCTTTGATAGTGAAGCTCTTGAAGATGTGAAGAAGACACAGTGTCAAGATTGCTATCATATTGCTAAGAATCTCTGGAAGAAGTTCCAAAAGGTAAAACCCAACGATATTAAAGTTGAGGTCTATAACCCAACATTCAAAAAACATGGCTATGAAAGCAACTACACCGTTGTTGAAATCATCCAAAAAGATCTACCGTTTTTGGTGGATTCTTTGGTTTCTCAGCTTCAAAGAAAAGGTCATAGCTTACAGCGCTTGTTTCACCCTATTGTTAAATCACGTCGTAAAGAAAGTGGTCAGCTTTTAGGCGTCTACGGGAACAGTTTTGAAGGCCCTGATCTTGCCAGAGAGTCTGTGATCCACATCCAAATTAATCGCTTAGTTGATAAAGATGACATCAAATCTCTGACAGGCACAATCAACCGTGTCTTAAATGATGTTTGGACCACGGTTCATGACTGGCGCTCAATGCAAAGTCGTGTTGCTGATGCAATTGAAGAGCTCAACGACATCAACCCAAAGATTTCAAGTGAAAGTGATAAGAACGAAGCTGAGCGTTTCCTCAACTTCTTAAAAGATGATAATTTCACTTTTGTTGGCTATAGAGAATATGCTCTCAAGAAAACAAAAAAGAACCATCAGTTCAAACTGATTAAAGATAAGGGTTTGGGGGTCTTACGTGATGATAAGCTATCCCTCTTTGATGGTTTAAGAAATAATGCTGATCTCCCACAAACACTCTTTGATGCGCTCCATCAACCAGAGCCTTTCCTCGTGGTTAAAGCGAATATTCGTTCACGTGTTCACCGCCCTGTCCACATGGATGTGATTATTGTGAAAAAATACGATAAGAGGGGCAAGATTGAGAAACTACGCCTCTTTTCTGGATTGTTCACGGCGGATTGTTACACCCGACCAACAGACCAGATCCCTTATCTGGATCGTAAGGTTGCACAGGTTATGGAAGCATCTCGCTATGAGCCACATACGCATTCAGGGAAAGCCCTTAGAAATGTTATCGAAACCTTCCCACGTGATGAACTCTTTCAAATCTCCGTCGAAGACCTCTCTCGTATCAGTTATGGGATCATGCAGCTTCGCTATCACCCTGGCGTTGATGTCTTTATACGAAAAGATATTTTCCAGCGCTACTTCTCTTGTCTTGTGTATGCGCCACGTGACACCTGGACATCAGAAAAACGTGAAACCATAGAACGTGTTCTTGAAGAACAACTTCAGGGTCAATCGCTTACATTCAATATTGATATCAATGACAATCTCCTAGGTCAGATTCATTTCTTGATTGGTACTGAAGGTGGTGAGTTACCAGATTATAATATTGAAAAACTGCGTCTTGCTCTCCATCAGGCTAC
>CAXRKA010000113.1:0-12513 GCA_964231155.1 Alphaproteobacteria bacterium
CATTGAGTGCATAAAGCCGTTTTTCAGTGGGCAAGTCTGTTGAGGGTTTGATAATGCTACTTGCCACATAACGGATATTATTGCCCTCGGTTGCTATCACGCCCCAACCGGCATTTCGTAGTCCTGGATCTACACCTAAAATAATCATCCGCCATACCCTTCTAACAGTTCATCGTCTATATCGCAGTTGTGATAAACATATTGTACATCATCCAAATCATCTAAGACACCGATCATCTTGGCCAGTGACACTAAATTATCTTCAGGCGTTTCTACAGGTGCTTGCGGTAACCAATAGAGGCCACTTGAGCGTGGCTGGCCAATATCCTTTTCAAGCGCATCCAAGATATTGGTAAAATCCCCAAGAGCGGTGATCACTGTATGTTTGTTGTTTTGTGTGCGAACATTTTCTGCACCGGCGTCCACCGCCTTTTCAAAAATATCATCTTCTGAAATGGCCTCTTCATCGAACACAATGCGACCAACATGGTCAAACATATATGAAACGGAGCCAGTCTCTCCCATTGATCCGCCATGTTTGGCAAAGGCTGTGCGCACTTCAGAGGCTGCACGGTTTTTATTGTCTGTGAGAGCTTCAACAATAATCGCAATGCCGCCAGGGCCATAGCCTTCATAGCGCATTTCTTCATAGTTCTCTTCATTTCCATTGCCGCCTAGCCCTGCTTTAATGGCACGATCAATGCGATCGTTTGGCATGTTTTCTGATTTAGCAGCAGAGATGGCTGTGCGTAGGCGGGGGTTAAATTCAGGATCATCACTGGCTCCAATGCGAACAGCAACAGAGATTTCGCGGGCTATTTTATTGAACTTTTTAGCGCGCTTCGCATCTTGAGCATTTTTGCGATGTTTAATGTTGGCATATTTGGAGTGGCCGGCCATAAAAATTGTCCTGTGTTTTAACTTGTTTAACCGAAATACAATATAATATATGTAATGTCAGTTTCATAATAAATATCATGTGTGCTGAAGGCAACGTCAAACTATATTTTTAGAGGCTTGCAAGACTATGACATCGAGGAAGAAGCAACTCCACGAGTTGAATGTACTGTTTTTGGATGAAAATGCAGATATGCGTCATATGGTGCGCGATATCGCACGAAGCATTGGTGTAAACGAAGTTGATGTCGTGCCCAATGCGTATGAGGCATGGCGCGCCTATAGCGATAAGAAAAAAGATATTGATGTTATTCTTGTTGATTGGGGGCGTGAAGATGCATCGGGCCTAGAATTTACTAAGAATGTCAGACGTCACCAAGGAAGCCGATATCGTGAGATCCCTATTATTATCATGACCAGCTTCACGAATAAAGAACGGGTGATTAAGGCAAGAGATGCTGGGATTACAGAATTTTTGATTAAGCCCTTTGCTAAAAAAGATCTCAAAAATCGTATTCGCTATGTCATAGAAAAGCCAAGAGAGTTCATAGAATCTGAAAACTATGTTGGCCCAGATCGTCGTCGTCGTGATATTGATGTTGAGGTTGCAGATCTTAAGCGCCGAGAAGACAAAATAAAACTTAAAATGGCTCAAGAGAAAAAAGCTAACGGCTAATAATGTTTTGTGTCACATCATCCCAATAGCCGCCTTTTTGAAACGGCTGCATGGAGAGTGTTTTTCCAGTATTCTCATCAACATCAACCACTATTCCCATGATTGTTGCCGGTCCGGAAGCGGGCTCAAATGGTCCAGGCTTAAAGCCTTTAAGGAAGATGCTCATAGGCACAGTTTCATCTGCGCCAATCACACCATCAACACAGCCTGTCATACCAACATCGGTCATATAGCCTGTGCCTTTCGGTAAGATCATCGCATCGGCTGTTGGAACATGTGTATGTGTTCCAATGACAGCTGAAACACGTCCATCGAGGTGGCGGCCCATCGCCATTTTTTCTGATGTAGCCTCGGCATGGAAGTCAACAAAAATAGCATCTGCATCTTTGCCCATGACATTGTGTTGAAGAATGTCATCAACGGCATCAAAGGGGCTGTTGTAATTCCCGCTCATGAACACCTGGCCAAGGATATGAATACATATAATTTTTTTGCCGGTTTTAGTTGTGAAATATGTGAGTCCACGTCCTGGAAGCTTAGGTGATATGTTTGCGGGTCTCAGAATATTCGGAAATGTCTCAAGTGCATCAAGGCAATCTTGGCGGTCTAAAATATGATCACCGCCCATAAGAATATCGACACCCAGCTCAGAGATTTCTTTTATGTGCTTTGCATTGGCGCCACTGCCATGTGAAATATTGTCAACATTGGCAATAATAAGCTCTGGGGAATGTTGTTTGACGAGAGTAGGTAGATGATCTTTGACAGCCTGACGTCCGGCTTTGCCATTGACATCACCGATATGAAGTATCTTCATGTGGTTAAGACCTTTCTAACGCCGACGGCGTGCCTTGGTTACGCCCAGTTCTGTGATGACCATATCACAACGTGCATCATGTTGTTCAACTGGGAAATCTTCAATTTCTTGCCCTGAATAGGCAACGGCAATCACTTTGATTGGTTTTTCCATGCGGAACTTTTTAACTGTGCGATCAAAAAATCCTGTGCCGTATCCAAGCCTATAGCCTTTGGCACTAAAACCCATAACGGGTAAAATCATAACATCTGGGACAAGCTCAGGCATAAAATCAACAGGCTCGGGCGTGCCAAATGGCCCTTTTTCTAGCTGATCACCACTTTTATACATGCGGTAAATTAAGGGCTCTTCTTTTTCAACAACGATAGGCAGTGCAATGGTATGGCCCATAGCGTGTAATGTGTCCATGAGGGGACGACAGTTGACTTCTGCACCAATGGGATAATAAGCACCAAATATAGTTTGGGGCATGATGTTCAAGGCTTGAATAAAGTTTGTACGAATAGCCTGCGCATATTCAGTTCCATGCTTGGAATGAATTTGACGACGTTTGGAGCGCATTTCTAAACGCAATTGCCTTTTTATTTGTCTCTTATCTTCAGTCATGCTGGCTTTTTAGCGCAAAAATAATAACAAAGGTTAAAAATGCCACGACACCGTCAGATCTTTATATTCTCCTGCGGCCCTATAGCTACAGGTGGGAACCACAAATAACTGGACCAGGATCCAGACAGAGGCAGCCCCCTAAAAAAATTCATCGGCCCTGGGAATAACTATCCTTACCCGAGTGCCGCAGCAAGCTTATAAAATAGACGGAATGCCCTATAAAAGCAACCCCTAGAAGGTTATGATATAACAGTGGGTTAGTATTAATAACATTAAAGTAGTAAATTATGACTAGAATCCACTATTCAAGGCAGTTTATACTTATATTTAAAGGCACATTAACACCTCTCGAGCAAGATATAAGGGTGCTTGTTCGAGGCACTCAATAATTCGTATATTTTTACCATGGCTGATGAACATAAAGATGATGACGTAATAAAATTTGCACTCTTGATTGGTGTCTTTATTCTATTCCTCGTTTTGATGTGGATTTACTTTAAAGTCCAGATTTTGAGTGGCATACGATGGATCCGTGTGGGTGAAATATATCTCATACGTATCTTTACGGATAACCTTAACCTCATTCAGCAGCAACTTATTACTCTAGAACCACAGCAATTGCATTGGGGCCATATCACGGAGACCACAAAATATACTTCGGTGCTTATCCGTTATCCATTGGCTGTTGTGTTGGCCATTATGGGGATATCACGGATCTTTATCACCGGGGAGTCAAAATATATGCGACGTATGGGTATAGAGCAGATGATCCATGAACATGCCAAAGGTTTTCCTGTTGTTGCACCGATCACAAAGCTCAACCCTCTTGAAACAGAAGCGCGCCAGTTGGGTACAGCCGTCCCATCATATATGCAGCCCTTCGCAGAGGCGTTAGCACCAGAAGAATGGGTCGCTTATAATGCTGTACCCATGCCCGATGGAAAGATTGACCCTATACATGCGCGTATTGCTTTTGCCAAACAGTTGGGGCCACGTTGGCGCTCCCCTGATCATTTGCCACTGCATCAGCAAGTGCTTTTAGCGGCCTTTTCTATGAAGGCCAATGATATGCGGAAAGAGAGCGATGAATTCCTTTCTGAAGTGTCTAAGTATTGGCATCCTCAAAAGGGCTTGAAATTACCCGGCCGTCTTGTATCGAAAGTCAAAAAAGTGCTCCGTGATCCACGTTTGGGTATGGTGACAGCAAAGCTGTGTAAACAGCATGCCTTTGTAAACACAGCGCTCTTAAGAGCCTTAAAGATTGCTCGACAACAGGGTGGTGTTTTATCTCCATCACAGTTTTTATGGTTGCGTGCCGAAGATCGTACACTCTGGTATCCATTAAATAATTTAGGGCGAGAAGCGTCTCATGCTGAAGCATCAGGCGCCATGGCTCATTTCCGTGCTGAGTTGATGGCCAACAAACCAATACCCAACCCACAAATGGGTGGGGCTGTTGAGGGTCTTGTTGAATATCTTAAAGAGACAGGCGTGCCTATTCCTGCCCGTGACTACGGCAAGGATGGCTCTGGTGGTAAAAAGAAAAAGAAGAAAAGGAAATAGAGGTGAAACATGTTTTCTGATGATGTTCATAATCAAAAAGCTAAAGCTAAAGTGCAGAATGATGCACTTGTTATTTCATTGGCCGATGCCAAAGAGCCAACGATATGGCGCTTTGAGCTTGATCACCTAAAAGACACAGCCTTTTCCATTAAAGATGAGGAAGGGCAATATGTTCTTGTGAAATCTGTGGGTAAATCAAAAGTGGAAGAGCTCGGACGTTATTTTCAAAAGAATAATGCGTTAGAAGCACTCCACTCTATACACAAAGCCTTGGGGAACAGCAAAGTCAAAGGCGGCTCAAGCTGCAGTTGGACACCGCGCTGCGTTGCTTGGTCTATTGCTAAGTTTTTCGGAATTTTAGTGGCCGTTTATGTGATGGTTGGGTTTTGGATGATCCCCAATGCACTCAATAATTATCTGGGTGATTTGGATGCTGCTTTAAGTAGTCTTTATCAATTAAGCGATGTTGGTTCACCAGTATTGCCAAAAAATATACAGCCTATAACTGAAGCACCAAGTACGAATAATGCGCCTATCACACCGTCTGATCTTCGTCCTGGAGAACCAATGGATGTTGATGCTTTGTTTGGCGGACAATAAGAGGATGAAGTTCTAAAGACGTATGGTTTTAGATTATAAGAAATATGAAGCGAAACCCGATCAGTTTTTACGGGATACACGCGATACGTTTTCTAAGGCGGCAGAGGATCTGCGTCAGCCGCGTATTGTCGTTACGGTTTTTATTTCTATGGCGGCTTTTATTGCGATGCACCCATGGGCAGCACATATCGCCGACGTTATTTTCATGTTCTGCACGTTTTATTATTTTTGGCTGTTCAAAGCGGGTGACGGCTTGCCATTTAAAATGCCCCAAACAGCAGATCAAATTGATCCAAACAATAAAGCGCCCGGTTCCAAAGTCCCTCAAAAGGCTGATGGTATTCTTTACTTAGGGAATGAGGAGCGATCAAAAGAAGAGCTTTGGATATCGAACTCTGATGCCCGGACACATATTCTTTACCTGGGTACGACCGGTGCTGGTAAAACTGAAGGTCTTAAATCACTTGTATCAAACGCTATGGGTTGGGGGTCTGGCTTTATCTATATCGATGGTAAGGCGGATACGGACTTATGGTCATCACTCTCTTCGCTCACACGTCGTTTTGGTCGTGATGATGATTTGCTTGTTCTCAACTATATGACAGGTAACAGTGATGAGGCTGCGCCATCAAATACTGTCAACCCGTTCTCATTTGGTTCTGCATCCTATTTGACCAACCTTATGGTGTCTTTGATGCCTGATGCTGGTGGTGATAACGCCATGTGGAAAGACCGTGCGGTTTCTCTTATGGCGGCCTTGATGCCGGTTTTAACATGGCGTCGTAATCACCAAGGCCATCGATTATCCATTACGACATTGCGTGATTCTTTGATCTTTAAGCGCATCATTCAATTGGCACGTGATCCAATGATCCCAGAAAAATTGCGTCGTGGTATTAAAGGTTATTTGGATACCCTCCCGGGCTATAATGATGACGCCTTTAACGATGATGGGACGGAACGCCCTGGCCCAGGTGGTCAACCACAGGATATGTCTGTTGTTTATCAGCAGCACGGTTATCTGGCTATGCAGTTTACGCGTCAGCTCCAGTCTTTGGCTGATGACTATGGTTATATCTTTGAAAAAGACTCTGCAGATATTGAGATGATTGATGTGGTCTTAAATCGTCGTATCTTGGTTGTCTTGATCCCTGCATTGGAGAAATCCTCCGATGAAACAGCCAACCTCGGTAAAATTTTAGGCTCTATGCTGAAAGGTATGATGGGGGGAACCTTGGGTGCTCAGGTTGAAGGGGATGTTGGGCAAGCGATTGAAAACAAACCCACACGTGCGCCGACACCATTTATGGCGATCTTTGATGAGGTGGGTTATTACACGGCTCAGGGTATGGCTGTTATGGCTGCGCAGGCACGTTCATTGGGTTTCTGCCTGGTTTTTGCTGCACAGGATTTGCCAGCCATGGAGAAGCGTGTGAAAGAAGAAGCACGTTCTATCACAGCGAACTGTAACTTGAAAATCTTTGGTAAATTAGAAGATCCAACAGATACAAAAGATTTCTTTGAAAAGACTGTGGGTGAGACCTTTGTGACTGAAGCATCCAGCCAGAAAGAGGTTAGCGACATCTTTGGAGATGTCTATGCTGATAATGATGACACAGTTTCTGTGAAGGCGCAGGCTAAAGCCAGCTACGGTGAGCTTAAAAGTTTTACGGAAGGTGAGGCCGTTGTTGTCTTTGGTGACACAGTGATTAAAGCCAATTTCTTCTTTGCTGATCCAAAGGGTATCAAAGCATTACGTCTCAATAAATTCATAGCCATGCCAGACATGGATGTTGATAACAAGCGTGGCAGTCGCGATGTGGATGCGGTCATTGAACGCTTTAGAGAAAAAGGGTGGTCGGCAGAAAAACATGCACCTAAAGTTTCAACAAATGATACTTTAAGAGGCCTTGTGAAAGGTTTTGCAGCAGCCCTTAAAAATAAATCAAGCAGTTTAGATGCTGGGATTATGTCTCTTCTCACAGTGGCTGTTGAGGACGGTTTGATTGATCCTATGGCTATCGGTGAGGCACCAAAGGCTATAGAGTCGGATGTTGAAGACAAGCCGGCTAAAATTGCGGAAACTAAAGCTATAGAGGATCAGTCACCAGCTGAAGAACCAGTTGCACCTGAAGCACCAATAGCAGATGAAGATCCAAAAACTGAAGAGCCAATAACCCAACCAGAGGCTCAAAATATTCCTAATGTTGACACGGCATCAGTGGGTGATGATGACGATGACGATGATGGTGAGCCATTGTCATGGACAGATATTTTGGATTCTGATGAAGAGCAAGACGTTACAGAGGAAAAGCCGGAAGCGCCAAGTGAAGAGATACAGCCATCAGACCTGAATGTGAATATGGATGCAGGCTATGCTATAGATCCAAGCACTGATTATTCTGATGTGTCAGAGGCAGAAACAGCCCCTCTTATTGATGATGAGAATGATGATGATCAAGCATCTGAGCCATTAAGTTGGGCAGAGATTGCCGGCGAAGAAGAAAAGAATGTCCAACTGTCATTGATTGATGGTGGGGCAGCTGAGAATAAAGAGATTCAAGATGTTCCTGGAGACAGTGATGAAGAAACGCCTGAGGCTGATCCAGAACCAGCAGCAACATCTTCTGGCTTCCCAGGGCAAGAAGATGAGCCATTAAGCTGGATGGATCTTGTTTCCGATAAGGACAAAGAAAACGCAGATTCTGACCCTGAAAAGGAAGATTAAACCCCTGTTTTTGAAGTAAAAAACAAAAATTAAGACTTTTAGACTATAATTATAATATGGTAAATGGTGTGATTTCCAACGCAGTTAGTGGTTTATTGGCTCAATCTCGGGCCATTGGCAATGTAGCAAGTAATGTATCCAATGTTTCAACCATAGGCTCAACAGCAGAAGAGGCGTATCAGCCTGTGGATACGAAATTTACTTCCCAAGGTGGTGGAGGTGTTCAAGCACAGACATTATTACGTGATCCTGCGACCGTTTCTATTTATGCACCAGACAATAGCCAGGCCAATGCCGATGGATATGTTTTTGCGCCCAATGTTGATATAGGCGAAGAGCTCATCTCAGCACAAATTGCAAGTACGGCATATCAAGCCAATGCAGCAGTCATTAGAGTTGATGATGAGATTGCAGAAGAGACGCTCAATCTTATTTCTTAGATCAAGTTAAACCCATTCAGTGTTTGTTGCGCGTTTTGGTTCAGGCGCGCCTTCAATTTTTCCTATAATCTGATCTGGATCGTTCACAACGTCAAAAAGCTCTGCATGAGATGGATCAGCAAAGCCTGTTCCAATAATATGGTCTCTCAACTGGATGATATGATCCCAGTAGCCGTGAACATTCATAAACAAGATCGGTTTGTCATGAAGGCCTAATTGACGCCAAGTGATAATTTCAAACGCCTCTTCAAGTGTTCCAAAGCCACCCGGAAGAGCAACGAAAGCATCTGCACGATTAACCATGATTTGTTTGCGTTCATGCATGGTGTCGACCATGATGTTCTCAGTGATATTAAGATGCTTCTCTTCGATATCTTGAATGTGATGTGGAATAACGCCTGTGACTTTACCGCCGTGCTGGATAACAGCGTCAGCTATAATACCCATCAAACCACTGCATGAGCCACCGTAAACAAGATCTTTGCCGGCCTGACCAATGGCTTGACCGGTTCGATATGCTATATCCACATATTTTTCTTCTGGGGCACGCGAGCCACAGTAAACACAAACAGTTTGAATTGTCATGATAATGATTGCCTTTAATAATGAATTATTATTTTGTTGTTTTCTTTAAGAGCGTTTATACTAGCCAAAATTAAGTTTAAACCCATCGACCAAGAAAAGCAAAGGGATAGACATGTCAGATTCAGCTTTTTCAAATATTATCAGCAACGTCAAAGAGATCGTTGAAAATATAGTTTCTTTTATACCTCCAGTTCACCCTGCAGGATGGCCATTTATTGGTATTTTTGCCTTCGTGACCTTAATCATAGGCTACATCTCAAGTGTCCTCTTTTGGATTGGTGTTGTTCTAACTATCTGGTGCGTTTTGTTCTTTCGTGATCCAGAGCGCTTTACACCCCAAGGTAAGGGCCAGATCATTTCTCCAGCGGATGGAATTGTCATCAAAGTTGAAGATAAAGCCGATTTCCCACCACAATTTGAATCACTCAGTGGTCAAAAAGCGAAAAAGATCAGCATATTTATGAACGTCTTCAATGTTCATGTGAACCGCACACCAATTGATGGTAAGGTGAAAGATGTCAATTATGTGCCGGGCAAGTTTTTCAATGCGTCTTTGGACAAAGCCAGTGAAGACAATGAGCGCTCATTGACACTTCTTGATACAGAGTATGGTGATGTTGCATTTGTTCAGATTGCTGGTCTTGTTGCACGCCGTATTATCAATCAGCTTGAAGTGGGCGATGAAGTCAAAGCTGGTGACCGTATGGGGATCATTCGCTTTGGTAGTCGTGTGGATGTTTATTTACCAACGACAGCTCAAGTCAATATTAAAGAAGGACAAACAATGATTGCGGGTGAAACAATCATTGCTAAGCTTAAAAAATCCAGTAAATAGAGATGATCAATACAATCAAAAATAAAAACGGCAATCGTTTTCTTTCGGCCTATCGTTTTGTGCCGAATATGATCACGATCGCAGCTTTATGTATTGGTCTAACAGCCATTAAAAAAGCGCTGGCAGGCGATTATGAATTTGCTGCAGCGCTTGTGATTATGGCAGCATTTCTTGATATGATTGATGGTGCAGTGGCGCGCCTTCTTAAGGCAACGAGTGATTTTGGTGCCCAGCTTGACAGTTTCTCTGATTTTGTCAGCTTTGGCATTGCCCCAGCATTGATTTTATATTTATGGACACTCTCTGATGCTAAGGGTTTTGGTTGGCTTGCCACACTCCTTTTATGTGCGGTTGTAGCACTGCGGCTGGCGCGTTTTAATGTTCAGTATGATAAGAAAAAACTGAGCCGCCGGGCAGGTCATACAGAAAGTTATTTTGAGGGAGTTCCATCACCAGCGGGTGCACTTTTGGCTCTTTTGCCTTTATTTGGTTCACTCTATTCTGCGGATATTGTCGTAACCCCCCATGGCGTGGCGGGTTGGTGTATTGTTGTATCCATTTTGATGATCTCAAAGATCCCAACTCTTTCGCTAAAAAGATTACGTATCCAGCAAAAATACTCGACGATTTTGCTCACGGTCGTTGCATTGACTGTGGCCGTTATTTTTAGTGAACCATGGTTAACATTATGCATTTTGTTAATCACTTATTTGCTCACTATACTGTATACTCATTATCGACATAATGTTTTGGTCAGTAAGAGTAAAAACAATAAATAATCATCAGGTATTTCTTTATGTCTTTATCCCTTCGTAAAGCATCAAAGCAATTTTTTGATTGGTTTGCTGGACGGTTGGTAACAAGTAAAGTGAGTGCGAACGAAGTCTCTCTATGTGGCTTCGTTATAGGGATTTGGGCCTTTATGATGTTGGCCTATAATCAGTATGCTTCAGCCTTAATCTTTATTCTCATCAATCGTTTCTTTGATGGTCTGGATGGTGCTGTTGCACGCCAAACCAAGGAAACAGAATTTGGCCATTATCTTGATATTGTCCTCGATTTTATTTTCTATTGCGGACTTTTCTTCTTCTTTGCCGTTGGCCAGCCACAGCTTATTTTCCCTGTTCTTATGATTGTTGTCGCCTTTGCGATCAACCATTTAACCATGACAGCCTTCACTATTTTTGCGGTTAAAAAGAAATTCAAAAAGAATGATATCTCGAGCCTTTATCTCTTAGGTGGGCTCATGGATGGAACGGAAAACTTTGCTCTGATTGTCTTTATGTGTATAGCGCCGGGTTCAACAAGTGTCAACAGTGTCATTTATTTCTTGCTGGCTATTTTTGCATCGCTCTCACGCATTGTAACGGCTAGAAAATATCTTGATAAAGGCACGGTGGTGACGTGAAAAAAATAAAGCCAAAAAAGTCAACGCTTAAGAAAAAAGCGTCTTAATTTTTCTTAGTGCACCAATAAATTGATGCACATCTTTCTCATCATTATAGATGCCAAATGAGGCACGGACTGTGGCTGTTATACCCAGGCGTTCCATAAGTGGCATGGCGCAATGATGACCAACACGTACAGCCACTCCTTCTTTATCAAGCATGACTCCAATATCGCTGGCATGAATGCCATTAATATTAAAGGAAAGAATGGTGCTGTGGTTCTCAGCTTTATGATATGTGGTGAGTCCCTCAATGGTATTGAGCTGATCTTCCGCAAATCTATAGATGTCATGTTCTGTTTTTAACAGAGCCTCACGGTCAAAACTGTTGATATAATCAATCGCTGCGCCTAAGCCGATTGCTTCTATAATCGCAGGTGTTCCTGCCTCAAAACGTGCAGGCGGCAGATCATAGGTGGATAATTGATAAGTCACAGTATCAATCATATCACCCCCCCCTTGATAGGGCGGCATGGATTCCAAGATACCGTATTTACCGTAGAGTATACCGATACCGCTCGGGCCATAAAGCTTATGGGCAGAAAAGACAAAGAAATCACAGTCCAGATCTTTGACATGAATGTGTTCGTGAACGACAGATTGACACCCGTCCAATAAAATCTTGGCATCACTTTTTTCGCGTATCGTCTTTGTTATCTCTTCGATAGGAATGATCGTGCCAATTGCATTCGACATATGGCACAGCGCAACTATTTTTGTTTTACTTGAAAGATTGTCACTAATCGATTGTGCTGTGAGATTCCCGTTATCATCGATGGGAGCCACAACTATTTTAGCACCGGTTTTTTGCGCAATCATCTGCCAGGGCACAATATTGGCATGGTGCTCGAGTTCAGAGATTAGAATTTCATCATCTGGATAAAGGTTATCTGCGCCCCAACTTGCAGCAACAAGGTTGATGGCTTCGGTGGCATTCCTTGTAAAGACAATTTCATTGTCTTCGGCTCCGATAAATTCAGCCACTTTATGTCGTGCGTTTTCATATTGGGCTGTTGATTGTTGTGAAAATGTATAAAGACCACGATGAATGTTCGCATAGTAATCTGTCATCGCTGTAGTCATGACATCAATAATGACTTTGGGTTTTTGAGCACTGGCAGCCGAGTCCAGAAAAGCCAAGGGATGACCATTCACCTCTTGTTGAAAGATAGGAAAATCTGACTTTATTTTATTTTTCATAAAGCTTGATCGTTTCTTGTTTCTATGCTATGTAATAATAGGTTTTAAAGGTAAAAAAGAAAGTATTATAAAGTATTATGCAGAGAACCTCAATATTACTTGAACGACATGGTAAGTCT
>CAXRKA010000114.1:0-7441 GCA_964231155.1 Alphaproteobacteria bacterium
TCTATTTGGCAGTTATAAAAGTCACGTGCTTCAGATTCATCATGGCCTATGGTGACTAAAAGAATACAAGCTGTCTCAATAACACGTTTTCTTTGAGTGACGCTACAATTCGAGAACAGGTGAATAATAAGACGTTCCAATGTGGGGTTTTCACCTTTTTTAAAATACCCAGCTTCATTGTAGTTAACACTATAATTCAATGCGAGTATACACGCATCCAACTTGTCAAATTCCATGATTAGTTCATCCTTAAGGGCCAGTTGACATTGGTAAGACCGTCTGCATCATTAGGTGTGTCATTGTCAGTAATTTTGTTGCCATCCTTTTGGAATTCAATATCCACACGGCCCTCATCATGATCTGGATCCATTCCAAAAATAATGGCGCCGTCCTCGTCTTTTTCAAAAATCTCGTCTAAGTCTGGGTAAAGATCAAGCATATATCTTTCAATTTCAAAAGCAGCATTCTGAACCTTAAAGCCTTCTTTTTTAAGAAGACCTTGAAACCATAAGTCAATTTGTATTATAAGCCCTTCATCATCAATTTTTTCACATGCTTTAAGGCAGTCTTCCATTCTATAAAAAAAACACTCTGGCGCAATGGCATTAAATTCCTTAAGGGCTTGAACAAATAATTCAACATATCTAGGATTTAAATTAATCATATTATGACTATATAATAAAAATACACAAAAGTCATGCTTTAATCTATGGCATGGCTTTGATATAGATAAATCATGAAAATTATTACAGCTTTGTTATCAGCCAGTGTTTTATGCTTATGCGCTTTTATTGTTGCAGCATTTGTGATTGTTCATGAGCCCAATCAAATAAGACAAGAGACCACAATTATCGTAGAAAAAGGACAAACCGCGCATCATATTGCCAATAAACTTTATACTGAGAATCTTATTTTTCATCCCCTTATCTTCAAAGGTCTTGTGACATTTAAAAATACAGCACATCTTCTTAAAGTGGGTGAGTATCAAGTCCCGGCACGTAGCAGCACATTTGATATTTATAAAATTTTGCATGAAGGGGACAGTATCGAATACAGTGTCACCATCCCTGAAGGTTTAACTATTAAGCAGGTTGTAGCTCGGCTCGAAGCTCATGAGAACCTATCAGGAAAGATTACCAATCTTCCTAAAGAAGGGCAATTATTACCAGATACGTATTTTTATCTGCGTGGTGCAGAAAGACAGTCAATCATTGATCGCATGTATGAAGCACATATTAATTTTATCAATTCGGTTTGGGCTGAAAGAGAAGAAGGGCTTCCGTTTACAACAGTTATAGAGGCTCTCACACTGGCATCAATTGTTGAGAAAGAAACAGCTATACCGTCTGAGCGTGAAATGGTTGCTGGGCTTTTTGTCAATCGATTGCACAAAAATATGCTTTTGCAAGCGGATCCAACGGTTGTTTATGCTGTGACAGATCAGTTGGGGCATATGCAAGGCAAGCGCTTATTATATGAGCATCTTGAAGCAGACTCACCCTTTAACACCTATAAGTATAAAGGACTTCCACCACATCCTATTGCCAATCCTGGCCGCGAAAGTATCTTAGCGACACTCCATCCTGCAAAACATGATTACATTTTTTTTGTTGCTGATGGTAAGGGAGGGCATGTGTTTGCTAAAACTCTAAAAGAGCACAATCGAAATGTCGGTGAATGGCGATCACATCGCCGTAGAACGGGTAAGTAGTTTAGGCTTGTGGAATTGGGCCCTGGAAATTCCCCCACAGAGGCGAAGACTCTTTTGTGACTTCGAAAATTTCATTATAAGATAGAAAGTCAACAGTTGCGAGATGGCTGAGTTCATCAAGGCGATTGAGTACATGATTGGGGACAGGTCTTGTCATTGAATTGAGAAGTCTGAGCTTAACAGCATGTGTACCAGATTTAAATAAATCAACAATGATACTGAATCCAGCAATCGTGTCCGTAAAGTTCATATAATCTTTTATGCTATCATTATGCATTATTTTGAGTATTTTTGCATGAAAAGTATCCTGGTCAATGAGGGATAAGTGCTTGTTATCACGTGACCGGCACAGAGCATACGCATAAAGAAAATCTAGGTTAATCTCATTCTCAATCATATTATTGAGGTTCACCGCCGCTGAATAGTAAACATTTGTGTAAATGTCATCGTCATGATCCACGCCGTCATCATTCATACGATTTAGAATTTCTAAGAGGGCAATAGTGCCTTGTATCTGTGGAATATTATTATCAACACCTATAGTTTCTATAAGGCCATGAGCAATAATCTGACTTGGAAATTCACTGCCCTCGTTATCCAAATAATTATAGAATGCGAGAGGTTCAGAGTGTAATGCATCAATCATAGGATCGAGCATAAATATTTTAGGGTTCTTAATATTTTCGGGGCTGTTTTCACCCGATTCATTATCCATAATGATCAATTATACTATAGATCTGATAATAAATCACGGCTTTTGTGGTAATTGATCAAAAATATTACGTATCAGTGCATTGGGTAGGAGCTGCAGGAACGACATAAGAAAGTGCATCGGCCAAGGAAAAGAGATAATGAGACGCTTTTTCTCTAAGCCATCGACAATGATCCGTGCGGCTTTATCAGCGGACATAAAAAATGGCATAGGAAAGTTATTTTGATCTGTGATGCGGGACTCAACAAACCCTGGAACAATAACGGAAGCTTGGATATTTTTTGTTTTCAGGATAGGTGCTAAGGAGAGAAGATATTGCATAACAAACCCCTTTGAGCTTGCATAGGCAGGGGCGCTGGGCATTGGGAAGTAACCAGCTTGTGATCCCACAACAACAATATGCCCATGGCCTTGCTTTTCAAAATACTCCAGCGCCGGATAGAGGGTGTTGAGTGCGCCTTGAACATTGATATCAATAATATTCTGCTCTGCTTGATAAAAGTCTGATATCTTATCGGCTTTTGTGCCTGTCCCACCAGAAATACCGGCATTCACAATCACAACATCAATCTCATGTTGTTCAAAACACTGTTTTAGCCATGTGCGTGTTGTATCAGAGTTGCTGACATCGATGACTTGAGCATTACATTCTGTTTGTGTCTTCTGAAGATTTTCTTTGCTTTCTTGAAGGCGTGTTTCATTGCGTCCACAAATATATGCTGTTTTGTCTATACCTCTATGAGCATATTCTAAAAGGACAGCTTGGCCGATGCCGCTGCTTCCACCTGTAATGATGATATTCTTTTTTGACTTATAATTGTTAGGCATTGGATCAGTTTTTAACACTCAATTGCGATTTTTGTATTACACTCTTGCTTTCAAGAGCTGTGCAGACTTTAATGTACACACATATATAATAAAGGATAATAACCGTGGTAAAAAAGAGTGAATTTCATGTTGCTGATTTAGATTTATCTAATGTCGCACGCATTCAAGGCTTAAAACGCCGTGGTTTGATGTTGGCTTTATCATCACCAAGTGGTGCGGGCAAGACAACGATTTCTCGTATTCTGCTTGATGAAGATAGCGATATTACTTTATCTATCTCAACAACAACGCGTGATGCACGTGCAGGCGAAGAAGATGGTGTCCATTATAATTTCACTGATGTAGACCATTTTAAAGCCATGATTCAAGAAGGTGGATTTCTGGAGCATGCCGACGTTTTTGGCAATTTTTATGGTACACCCAGAGCGCCTGTAGAAGAAGCTCTGGCATCAGGTCGTGATGTTTTATTTGATATTGATTGGCAAGGGACACGACAACTACGTGTACAAATGCCCTATGACTTGGTTTCTGTCTTTATTTTACCACCATCTTGGGAAGAGTTGCTCAATCGTTTGCACAAGCGTGGCCAAGACAGCGAAGAAACGATCTTACGCCGCATGCGTGAAGCCAATGAAGAAATCAGCCACTTCCTTGAATATGATTATGTGATTATTAATCGTCATCTTGAGGATAGTATCTATAAATTGCGGACAATTTTAGGTGCAGAACGCATGAAGCGTCATCGTTTGATTGGTCTCAATAGTTTTATTGAAGAGATCAAAGAAGAGGGTGAAGTGGCCCTTAAAAAAATTGATAGAGAGAACTAATTCTTACTCTTTAACTCTTTGGCCAACATAACAAAATCATCAACTAAAACATGCTCAGCACGAAGTGTTTCATCTAATCCCAGAGCTTCAAGATCAAACTGAAATGATTTGAGTGACTGCCGGATCATTTTGCGTCTTTGGCCAAAAGCTTGTTCAGTCACCTTCTCAAGATAGGGCAAAAGTGCAAGACGGTTATCAAGATAGGCACGCGGCTTCAAGTGGACAACACTGGATATCACTTTTGGTGGTGGTGTAAAGACATTGGGTGGTAAATCAAACAATATATGTGTTGTGCAAATAAACTGGGAGATAACGGATAAGCGCCCATAAGACTTAGAGTGTGGCTGTGCGACAATCCGATCTCCAACTTCTTTTTGGAACATTAGGGCCATATCTTCAATACGATCTGCTTCTTTAAGCCATAAGAGGAGCAGAGGCGTTGCAACGTTATAAGGTAAATTGGCAATGATTGTGACTGGTGTCTCAATCTTGTTGTAATCAAATTCTAGAGCATCATCGAGCAAGATATCCATTCGTGTTTCGGTTTGCTCACGAAGTGTTTGCAGAATAGGGATGAAACGTTCGTCCTTCTCAATCACCGTAAAGTGTTTGGGCGCAGACTTTAAAATAGAGCGACTCAATGCACCAGGGCCAGCCCCCACTTCAAGGACATGGCGTTCATTTAGATTTTTAATTTTGGATACGATTTTATCCGTAATATTGAGATTAAACAGGAAGTTCTGTCCAAAACTCTTCTTCGCTTGGATACTATGCTCTTTTAAAGTCTCAGATATTGTAGGCAGTTCATCAATACTCATGGTAAATATTACCATAGACACACAAAACAAAAAACCTCTGATGCAATCGAGCTCCTGATGATGATAAATCTACTTGTACTCTTAGCGATGCATTGTATTGGCTTGCACTGGAACTGTGACTAATTCTGGTTGCTGTGGAGCAATCATATTCTCAAAGGCTTTACCAAATTCAAAAATGATTGGGCTAACAGTTTCTTTAAAGGCTTCAGCAAACTCACGCAAAACTACAACTGTTGAAGCAATATCCCGCATATTTTGGAAAAATTCTGCAATCACAATATTATCCCCTGTTTTTATATTTAATGCTTATATCTTTAAGCTAACCCATAAAAGTTAATATATAATTAGGTTATGATAAATAAATACAGCTTTAGACTTATATCTTGGATATATCAATAAATGCATTGTTTTTCAGGTCCTGAAAATACTGAGATTGCAATTTATTGAGACGTTCACTACCAAGTTGGTTAGCAATCATATTACGAATAGCTTGCATATCAGCAGTTTTACTACGACTTGCTTTGCCTAAACGCTTGCCACAGATCATAATAATAGAGAAACCATCTTCTTTATTTATAGGGTTAGAGGCCGTATTGGTTCCGAGCCTAAGAACAACGCTACGAATATCATCAGGCATATCTTCAACTTTAATAAAGCCGAGATCACCAGATTGCGGTGTATTATAAATATCAGATAATATCTTCATATCATCGCAGCTTTTTGCTTTTTCTGCGATCGACAGTGCAATGTTACGCTTACTGTCGATATTTGAATCACTAGGCAAGGGAACAAAGACCTGAAAAAGGCGGTACTCTTCAACAGTTTCACCGTTATCACTACTGGCCTCTCTCATAATAGCTTCTGGAGGTTCAATAATGCGCTGGCTATTCAGGCGCAGAATAACAGTGCCGCTGTCTGTTGTAATAGGTTTCGACACATCACCTTTTGAGAGTGTGCCTAGTACATCGGCAACCACTGGATCTAGGGTTTCAGATTTAACCCAACCGACCATACCACCACGTATGCTTTCTAACCCTTCAGAGAACTGTTGAGCAAGAGCGTTAAAGCTCGCGCCTTTTGCTAATTCTTTATATATGGTTTGAGCCAGTGCAATTTGTTGTTCATTGGTTTCATTGGCATCTTTATTTAGCCTGATTTCAGCAATATTGTATTCAATCTTGCCTGAATTGTTTTGAATGTCGTCAATTTGCTGATCAATATCATCTTCAGAAATCGTGACCTGCGGGCGTAGGCGACGGTTCACAACACTTTGCCAACCAATCTGCGTCTTGATTTGTTTTTCAAGACTTTCCCAGGCTCCAAAATGTTTTGAGAAGACCGTTCTAAAGTTCTCAAAACTCAAATTGTTTTGTCGTGCAATCTGCTTGAGGCCAGCATCAAGCTCCTCTTCTTTAATCTCAAAACCAATACGCCTGGCTTCTTCTTGACGGATCGCATCATCAATCAAACTGTTTAAGGCTTGTGGTGCAACAGATTGTTTGTTTTCGACCGATGGCTCGAGGTTGGCTGAGAGAACAAAGAGATTTACGCGACCCTCTAAATCAACATTAGAAATGGGTGTTTCATCAACGGTTGCAACAATACGAAAAGATTGTGCAGAAATATCGGATGCGGCTAACACAATGTAAGTGCAGATGTAAAATACAATCATGATATGGAATAGGATAGAGTGACGCTTTTTCATAGCTTATAATGTAAAGTGATTTTTAGCCATCCTCAAGATGTAATATACCCCAAACACCAATCATAAAACTTACCAGTGCAGGTGCTGTTGCAGCAAAGAATAAAGGGAGTCTTTCAGATATGCCAAGGGCTTGAAGAAGGTCACCTAAAAAGAAGACGAGGACTGGCACAGAAATACTGGAAACAATAACATAGACAGTTTGTCCCTGTCGTATCGGGCGCATGCTGATGGCTGCAGCCAGTAATACAAGTGCAATGTAGAGAAGAGGATCAGTCAGAAGCTTATAATAGAGCACGCGGAGAGGATTGACAGGAAATCCTGCATTTCTTAAAAGCTCAATATAATTGGGCATGGTCCAGAAAGAAACTGTGCGTGGCGTAGAGAACTGGCGTTCAATATCATTTGTGTTGAGTTCTGTACTTAGTCTGAGTGTATCAAGGCTTTGTGATTTAGCTTGGCCGGGCTTATGAAGCATAATATTTTCTAGAATAAGATCATTCCCAACCAGCTGAGCTTCATCAGCATCCACACGTGAAAGGAGTTCATAATTCTGGTCAAAATTGAGGATAAGGATGTTTTCAAATATCCACTCTGGAAGGTTGACTGGTGGTGCATGAATAACAACGGTTTTATCGTTTTCTGGCTGTTTGAGCCACAAACCTGTCTCAGAAAGATCAATCAAGCTATTACGCTGGGATAAGTAACGTGCTTCCATTTTCTCATATTGATTGAGCAAGACACTTGATACAGGGTTGAGGAGACTAATCTTGAGGAGACCCAATAGTAATGCTCCCAATAGAAGTGGATACATAAACTTCCACGCGGATACGCCAGATGCAC
>CAXRKA010000115.1:0-12375 GCA_964231155.1 Alphaproteobacteria bacterium
CTTTTCACCAGCTATCAAAAACCCCCGCCATAAGCGGGGGTTTTGTTATTCTATAATATCATTCAAGAATCTGGTGGATCTAAACTCTGCCCCTCCCTGGGGCAAGACCGTTTGGTTGTCGTGTGCGTACTTAAAACCCCGCCACAACACAATAGCTTTAAAAAAAATAACACAATGCTAAAGAACACAACACTGTTGACATAACCATATTATGATGTAGAGTTAAGTTATTGCAAACATAATTCTATAAAAGGAGAAGACAATGACAGAATATACAGAAAAAGAAATACTGGAAGCTCAGGAAGCATTGACGGCGGCTGTAGAGGCTGGAGATACCACGCAGGTTAAACAAGCGATTAAAGATTATGGTGATCGAATTGATCCAAATGCCAGGGATGGGTCTGGTTTTACAGCACTCAGTTGGGCTGTATACAATGGTGGTACTGAGATGGTTAAAGCATTGATTAAGGCTGATCATGAGAAGAAATTTGCACGAAAAATGAATGCTGATACTATTCATGATGCATTCGCGAGTGCTGCAATCAGAGGTCATACTGACATCGTTGAAGCATTGATTGAAGGTTTTGATAAACAAATTGATCCCAATGCCAAGGATCGTTTTGATAGGACAGCACTCATTTGGGCTGTAGTGTTTAGTCGTACTAAGATGGCTAAAGTATTGATTGAGGCTGATCAAGAGGGGAAATTTGCCGAAGGAATTGATCTCAATGCCAAGGATAAAGATGGTCAGACAGTATTATATTATGCCAAAAAAGAAGGTAATGATGAAATGGTTGAAATCATTGAAGATTTTAAGTGGCAAAAAAGAAAAGAAAAATGGGCAGCACCTGTCAAAAAATTTAAATCTTGCTTTAGTTTTAAACAACCAGAAGACCAAGACAAAAAACCAGGCAATAAGAACTGTAATCATACTGGACTCTCTGCTGGATATCTTCCTCTTTAAGTCTATTGATTACTAGGTCTGTGACTAAAAAAAAATTAGAGTGGGAGTACATTATATCGTTACAGTTTCATCTTGTAATATTTATCCTTATTCATCAAAAAGCGGTGGTGATTTCACCGCTTTTCTTTATGCTTGAACTTTGCTAGTTTAGTGGTATTAAATTAAATACTGAAAGTTACATAAGCATTCAACGCATTCACGATAGGCTCATATCTTGTAAGCGTTAAAATATAAAAATATTTCACTATTCCCATGACCACATTACTAAAAACACATAAGCAGACAGACTCTGACCTGAATCGTCGCCGGTTTATAACTAAGGCAAGCGGTGTAGTTGTGGCTACTCCTGTTCTTTTAAAGTCGAGTCTTGTGAGCAGTGCCATTCAATCTGGTGTCCCCTATGTCGATATGAGAAGTGGTGGCGCCAATCGTCAAATCTCCTTGTTTAATACACATACTGGAGAGCATCTATCTTCTGCTTATTGGAAAAACGGTCAGTTTGATGACAAAACACTGAGCCACATTGATTATATCTTACGCGATCACAGAGAAAACAAGATACACCCAATGTCAACAAAGCTGATTGATATCATTTATTCTATCCAACAACATTTTGGCAACAAAGAGCTCCACATTGTTTCTGGTTATCGCACACCCAAAACCAATGCTATGCTTCGTGAGGTTAGCAGCGGTGTTGCGCGTAACAGCTATCACATTAAAGGCATGGCGATTGACCTACGTATTCCAGGCGTACCAACAAAACGTATTCGTAATTTTGCCCAAACACAACGTGCCGGCGGTGTAGGCTGGTATCCAAACTCAGGCTTTGTCCATATCGACATTGGCCCTGTCCGCTTCTGGTAGACTTACCCTTAACATGATATTGATGATTACTGCTCAAGTCCCATCTTGCGCGGATCAAATGCGTCACGCACAGCTTCACCAATGAAAGTCAATAAAGACAACATGACCGCCAAAGACATAAAAGCTGTCAGGCCAAGCCATGGTGCTTGAATGTTATTTTTGCCTTGCGCTAAAAGCTCTCCTAAGGATGGAGACCCCGGTGGTAAACCAAAGCCCAGAAAATCTAGACTTGTTAAAGTGGCAATGGCACCTGTTAGAATAAAGGGCAAGAATGTGATTGTTGCCACCATCGCATTGGGCAAGACATGACGCCACATAATCACCAAGTTTGATACGCTAAGAACTTTGGCTGCTTTCACATAGTCAAAATTCCGTGCACGCAAAAACTCGGCACGCACAACACCCACCAATGAAATCCATTGAAACAGCAACATCAAAATAAGCAATGTCCAAAACCCTGGCGTGATAACACTCGCCATAATGATAAGAAGATATAACACAGGCATGCCCTGCCATATCTCTATAACTCTTTGAAAGATAAGATCGACCCAGCCACCAAAATAGCCCTGTAACCCGCCAGCAAAGACACCAATAATGGTTGAAAAGAATGTCAAAATAAGGGCAAAGAGAACAGAAATTCGAAAACCATAAATCAAGCGCGCCGTGACATCACGCCCTTGATCATCTGTACCCAACCAATTCTCTATGGTGGGTGGTGAAGGTGCTGGCACCGTCAAGCCATAATGGATTGTGTCATAAGAAAACGGTATGAGTGGCCAAATCATCCACCCCTTATCATTGATCAAATCTTTGACGTAAGGGTCTTTGTAATCCGCAGGCGTGGCAAAATCGCCACCAAATTCTGTTTCAAAGTAATCTTTGACCACAGGCACATAAAACTGATCATCATAGTGCACAAGAATAGGTCTATCATTGGCAATGAACTCGGCACATAGCGTCAAAAGAAAAATGATCAAAAAGATCCATAGAGACCAATATCCACGACGATTGGCTTTGAAATTACGCCAGCGGCGTTGTGCGATGGGAGACGCCATTAGCCCCCCTCTCTTGTTTCAAAATCAATCCGAGGATCAACAAAAACATAGGTCAAATCACTGATTAAATTCAGCAATAATCCAATCAGTGTAAAGATATAAAGTGTCCCAAACATCACGGGATAATCTCGGTTAATAGCCGCTTCAAAGCCTAAGAGCCCTAACCCATCTAAAGAGAAAATAACCTCTATAAGGAGTGAACCAGTAAAGAGAATGCCGATAAAGGCGGCTGGAAAGCCAGCCACAACAATCAGCATTGCATTACGAAAGACATGGCCATAAAGCACGCGTTTTTCAGTCACACCTTTGGCACGTGCCGTTAAAACATATTGCTTATTGATCTCATCCAAGAAAGCATTTTTGGTCAACATGGTTAGCCCTGCAAAGCCTGAGATCACCATAGCCGCTATAGGTAAAGCCATATGCCAGAAATAATCTAAAATTTGTTGCCACCACAAGAGCTCATCAAAGTTATCTGACACTAGGCCGCGGAGAGGAAAGATGTCGAAATAGCGCCCGCCAGCAAATAAAACAATCAATAGTATCGCAAAGAGAAAGCTTGGAATGGCGTAGCCCACGATAATGACTGTCGATGTCCAGATATCAAATTTCTGACCATCTGTAACGGCCTTTTTAATCCCCAGCGGTATCGATATCAGATAAATAATCAATGTCGACCAGAGCCCTAGCGATATTGAGACCGGCATTTTCTCAAGGATCAGGTCAATCACCGGGACATCCCGAAAATAACTCTCTCCAAAGTCAAACACGATGTAATTCTTCATCATATGTAGGAAACGTTCACCCACAGGCTTATCAAAGCCAAACATCTCCTCAAGCTCTTTGATAAATTCTGGATCAAGCCCCTGTGCACCACGATACTTTGAATTGATAACCGTATCTGAGCCTGTTTTATTGTCCAGTGTTGCGTTGATATCAAAAGTGTCTTGGCTCCCACCAGAAATACGCGCTGTGGCTTCAACGCCAACGCCTTTCACTTTAGCAATCATCTGCTCAACTGGCCCACCTGGTGCCAATTGGACAACGAAAAAATTGAGCATCATGATGCCCAATAATGTTGGAATAATGAGAAGAAGGCGTTTGCCTATATAGTGCAACATAAGGATATCATAAAAAATGCCTTATGCAATGTCACGAGACGATTTCAAAAATCATAATGATAGAGCGTTTCTTAGACAATCAGAGCTTCGTGTTTGACTTCAAGACCATCATTTTTATGCTTAGTCACATTATACTCTTCTAAAATATCATCTAAACGATTACCTGCTGCATCGTAAAAGTTACTAAGGCTGAAGTTTTCATGAATAAGTATAACAATTCGATGATCTGTACCCTCGAGTATATTCTCAATCAGATCAAGAGCATTTTCCTGAGCCATCTCTTCATTTTCTGTGAGATTAACTATCGGTACTAAATGATCAATTTTACCAGCAATTTGAACTGCTTTTTCCTCTATGACTCTCTCTGCAATCACCTCTGAGACAGGGTAAACATCGATAATCAGACCCGGTTGTCCGGTGATTTGATTTCTATATTGTCTTAACTCATTCATATCATATACCTCTTGTTCAGGGTTATTTTTATCAACGTGATACTAATGTAGCACGGATAATCTTTATAATATGTAAAAAATAAAATGCGATCTATTGTTAAGTTTTCACTAACCATATAGCTCTTTCAGAACAGAGGCAGAAATCATATAAATAACTGAAAAATATTATTTTTTCCACCACGTGGATGCAATAGGCAACCCATAGGGCGGGCTTTGATCAGGCCGGCCCAAATCATCCCAATACGCCAGCCGGAAGACATTAATATGCCAATGTGGAATCACATAGTGATGCCATAGTAAAACACGGTCAAGGGCATGTGTTGCCGTGACAAGCTCATCACGGGTTTCAGCGGAAACAATGTCCCCAATTAAAGCATCGACAACAGGGTTCTTAATGCCCATCAAGTTGCGAGAGCCAAGAACATGAGCCTTTTCAGACCCCCAATAATCATATTGCTCATTACCAGGTGATAGACTTTGCCCAAATACAGAAATCGTCATATCAAAATCAAAATTATCAAAACGTGATTGATACTGTGCACTATCAACTGTTCTCAAGGTGGCTGTGATGCCAAGCTTTTTAAGGTTACGGATAAAGGGGAAGATCCAGCGCTCAAACATAGGAGACTGTGTTAAAATCTCAAACTCAAAGGCTTGTCCATCTTTTGTAAGAATGCCCTCTTGCATTGTCCAACCTGCTTCCCTCAGAAGACGCATGGCTTGGCGTAAGTTTTCACGGTTTTGACCAGAACCATCTGTCTTTGGCGGCTCATAATCCTTCATAAAAACACGATCTGGCAATTGTTTCTTAAAGCGCTGAAGCAGATCAAATTCAGCCTCTGTTGGCAAACCAACAGCCTCTAGTTCTGAGTTCTCAAAGTAGCTATCTGTGCGTTTATAGGCATCAAATGCAAACTTGCGATTGGACCATTCAAAATCAAAAGCATATGCCAAGGCTTCACGCACAAGAATATCATCAAAAGGCGCGCGTCGCGTGTTGTAAACAAACGCCTGCATACCACTTGGTAAGCTGTGTGAAATAATCTCTTTCTTTAATTCACCCGCCTCCACTGCTGGATGATCATAGGCTGTATGCCATTGCTTTGCCACGTTCTCTAAGCGGTAATCATATTGCCTTGAGAGCAAAGCTTCCAATGCCACTGTTGCATCACGGTAATAGTCAATTTCGATACGCTGAAAATTATAACGTCCCTTATTGATCGGCAAATCTTTGCCCCACCAATCCTTGACCTTTTCGTAGACAACCTTCCGTCCCACTTCAAATTCGGTAATCCTATAAGGCCCAGAGCCCAGAGGTGGCTGTAGGGTTGTTTCAGAGAAATCTCTGTCTTTCCAGTCATGTTCTGGTAAAACAGGCATTTGGCCTATAATCAGTGGCAATTCACGGTTACTTTGATCAGAGATAAAGAAAACAGCGGTTTTATCATCTATCACTTCAACTCGATCAACGCCGCTATAGTACGAACGGTAAAATGGATGTCCTTTATCTCTCAAAGTTTCAAAGGTCCATTTTACATCCTGAGCCGTCACTGGTTGCCCATCGTGCCAAAGCGCATTAGAACGAAGAATGTAAGTAACCGTTGAACGGTCCTCAGCCACATCAATCGTTTCTGCTAGCAAAGCATACTCCGTAAAAGCTTCATCTAAAGTCTTTTCTGTCAGACTTTCAAAGACATGGCTTAAGCCGCCTGCCGCAATACCCTTGACGATATAAGGATTAAAGTTATCAAAGGTGCCAATAGCGGCCTGTCGTAATGTGCCACCTTGAGGTGCATCAGGGTTCACATAGTCAAGACGCTCAAAATCAACAGAATATTTCGGTGTGCCATGCAGTGCCAAAGCATGTTGCGGCCCTGCAGCCTGCACAGAATGTGTATATACCAATGAAATAGCAGCAATAATAAGGCCAATATGTTTCAACATAGATCAAGCCTATTAACGTGGTGCTCCGAGAAAATACCCTTGGCCAAAGATAAGGCCGAGATCCTGTATAGCCTGCATTTGCTGCTTGTTCTCGACCTTTTCACCAATCAATTCAATACCATTGCCTTCAAGCACATCCTTCATCTTGCGGATTGTACTCTCAGTTTTGTTACTCTGCTGAAGCTCATGAAGTTTTTCTGAGTTTAGCTTCACAAAAGAAACATTCACCTCAAGCATCTTCTGCATATCTAGCTTGAAATCATCCACATTATCAACAGACAAGCGCACACCCAACATAGACAACTCATCAATAACAGGTTTAAGTTCTTGGTGATTGTTGTGCAACTCAACTTGGCGCACTTCAAAAATAATCCTCGAGGCTAAACGTGGGTTCTTTTCTAAATATTTCAAAAGGCTGCTCATGAAATTGGCATTGAGCAAGCTACTTGTTGAGATATTCACAAAAAAGGCACGTGACACATCACCGCCTTGTGATGATTTAATTAGCTGTAAGCAACGTAATAAAATCAAGTTGTCCAGAATGGGGATCATATTCTCGTTCCCTGCCAAAGACATAAAACGGCCTGCAGATATATACCCAGACTCACCAGCACGAATACGAGAAAATGCTTCATAATGACGAACAATCTTATTCTTGATCGCTAAGATGGGCTGTAGCTTAATATCAATATTGTTGTTCTTAATAGCATCTTTAATCAACGCCAAAATTCTATCATCGGAAAGCTTATCACCTGTTGATTCTGGTGAAATTTTCCATTCTGGGCCAGCTTTATCATCGCTCACTGATACAGTTTGCTCTTCACCATCAGAGCTTGGCGATATAGCAGTGCTGACTTTTTCCATCTCAGCAACTGCATCCTCAAGCATTTTAAGCTCAAAATCTTCTTCACTCACTTCAGCTTCAACATCTTCTCCACTCATGGCGTTCCTTACACTGGCCACAACGTATCGTAACTGATCAAGGTCACGCGATTGGCAGACTTGTTGATTATTGATTGTACGTATTAAACGCTCTAAACGTGCATCAGATTTTGAACGTACATATACTTCATACGTCAGAACAGCCAAAGCCGTGAGAGATATCATGAAAGTAAAAAATAACATATGTAATGATTACCGGATTCCCTTGAGACAATCAACAATAGATAGTGCATAAATACCATTTAAAACACACAGATGTGAACATAACTTAAACAAAATATTCAAGCCGTTACGATCTATAAAACACTGAAATAAATTACACTTTTTACAGCTGTGTGACCTGAATAATTATAAAAAAACTAAGTCTATATTGATATTTGCCTGCTATAATGAAATTCAATATAGATAAATAAATGAATATAAAAATAACAAAGGGTAAGTTGGGAGATGGCTCACACTGGCGAAAATACAAGAACTCCAGTCAAAGCAGCATCTGAGCATTCAGAGAGCTTTGAAAAAGCACTCAAGGCTGTTGAGGTTTTAAGTGAAATTGACATGGTGATGGTCAAAGAAAGCCCAAGTGAAGACTTGCTTAAACGCGCCGAAGAGCTCACAGGACTGACTCAAGCCACACTTAAATATCTCTATGACACCATGGTCAATCTCTCACGCGAAGGCTATTAACTAGTTTCATCTGATATTACTCTTATCTTGGCTACGTTTATAAACATAAACACCAAGAACAGATAAACCTATCCCCCATATTGCACTTAAAGAAGCCATAGCACTTATAAGCTCTCCAGCATACTCTGGCCTAAAAAGTATAGTATAGGCAATAGCCAGCATCTGCGCGCCCCATGTTATCGCCATTATATAGCCAAATGTTGGACGCATACGGCGAACATAAGCATCATCAGATTCAATCTCTGCACGCAGTGAACGATTGATCTCCTGGACAAGTGTTTTTTCTTTTTCCAAGGTTTGGTTAATTGCAGAGCTTAAGCTTTCGGGCTTTACTGTTTGTGTTTGAATAGCGCCATGAAACACATCAAGGTGCTTTGAAGTTCTCTGAGCCATGGGATCGTCAATGGATCCAATGATCTTTTTAACCAGCTCTAAGAGCACTGGAAAACCTATACTATTTATAATTGACGGTAACATGCACCAATTATATGACTATATTCCTATAGTGTCAAGTGGCTATACTTTTAAGCCTCAAGCCGTTATAAAAATTATATGAGTATTATTCTTCCCTATAAAGGTATACTTCCAACAATAGATGACACAGCTTTTGTAGCCTCATCAGCCGCTGTCACAGGTGATGTAACAATTGGTGCCCAATCTACAGCCTGGTTTAATGCTGCCATTCGTGGCGACGTCAATACGGTTCGTATTGGCTCGCGCACCAATATACAAGATGGCGCTGTTGTACACGTCTCACGCTACGATGGCGGAGAAACAGTTATTGGAGATGGCATAACTATTGGCCATTTGGCTCTCATCCACGCTTGTGAATTACAAGATGATTGCTTTGTGGGTATGAAAGCCTGCGTCATGGATAATGCGATTGTAGAAACAGGTGCAATGGTGGCCGCTGGAGCACTTGTAACACCAGGAAAAATTATTAAATCTGGTGAGCTATGGATGGGGTCTCCTGCACGTTATGTACGCCCAATATCAGATGATGAACGACAAGAAATTGCAGCCAATGCACAAAATTACGTTGACTTGGGGCAGCAATACAAATCAGAATAAAATATATTAATTACAATGTTTTAATTTTCATTTTTAATTCTATTATTAAAGAACTTACGTATTAGAAAATATGCCAAGACATTCAAGACAAGCTTAATCCTTGGAATATTTATTAAAATATTCTAATATAAGATAATTGAGATTACTGAAATTTTTTATATTTTGACCAAGCTATAAATGACCGTAAGAGGAACTTAAAAATGCAAGATATATTTGGCGCTGCCAAAGTTTTAAGCGTAGTAAATAAAGCCCAATTCAAAAGGGATTTACGAGATTTTTATTTAGGCTTGAGAGACAGTGTACGCATGGATGACGAAGAAGTATTTTTGCGAATATCTAATACTGATTATAAAGCTAAGCAAAAATTGCTTAACCAGAAATTGAATAACAAATTAGATTTACTAGTTAAGCAACATCCTGAATTAGAAAATAACCCTGAATTTTTAGAACTAAGAAAATCCGTTTTTTCAAACCAAGCAATAACAATTTAATTGTATTGTTTTCTTAGCTGGATGCAGCAACATTATGATAATATTTATGATTCATACGCCATAAAATAGCGGCCGATGGAATAGACAGCAAAATGAGCAATTGCAATGATACCCCAAAGTATAGACCTATAGCAACCAGCATACAGGCCAGAAATGTTCCAACATCCCACCCCGTCTCACAACCTGTAAAAAACCAATATGGAGAAGTATCTTTCTGTGCAGAATTATAGACCGCCACACTCAACACAATACTGGTATAGATCTTTGAAAGCCCCTGAAAAACCTCATTGGACGTGATAGAAAAGATATTGAGCGGTAAAAAGCATTTGGTCAAGGAGCCAGCCAAATAAATTAAAAATGATGTCCGGCTTACGTCTTTCCCAGCTCCAGCATCTATGGAATGGCCCAAGAAAGCTTGCCAAATAATCTGAGCCAAGACGCCCACCGCAAGGAATATACCCGTGATCACCAAATCATTTTCTGAAGCGAGTAATATCACGAATGTCCAGGTCATATAAAAATAAACCTCACGCATGGAACAATGAAGATACCAAGGAAAACCAGACTTTAAGCTAGCCGTATTGTTATCTTTAAAGGATATTGTTGGTATCTGTGGCTCTTCCATAAAAATAATCGGAATGAAAGAGAGGATAATCATGGCAAACACAATCAGATAGTACGTATGATAAGAAAACTGCATTATAATCAATGCGCTTAAAATGGGAAATATAACTCCTAAGCCATTTTGCAGCGTTTCCAAAACAGCCTTTTGCCGGCCACGCTTCTCAGGGTTACCAATAACAGCAAACATCAAGTGATTACACAGCCAGAAGATCGGCTGAAAAACAACAAAGAAGAGCGTATATAGCCAAAACCAGGTGTTTAAGCCCTCAATAAAGCTTATGAAATAATAAGATGCACCCATTCCAACGGCACCCACAAACATAGCCCAATTCATACCGAACCAATTGATAAAGCGCCCTGATAGTAAACGAAATGGAATACGCCCAAGATGAAGGCAACCAAAGATCACAAAGACTTGCCACAAAGGAAAACCACTCTGATAAAAATAAATGGGCCCAAACAGCTGCCCAGCATCATTCGCTTTACGAATGATCGCAGCGTGAATATTGAATAAATTAACATTTGGGTTGTCTATGAAAGACTTGATCATGCGGCGTTGGCTTTTGTTTTAACCTTAACATAAGAACCAGGGGCTGGTTCAAGAGTATTCTTTTTTGTTATTTTACGGGCTTTGGCCTGCCCTTTATTTTTTGCATTGAGCCACTGATCCCAATAGGTCCACCACGACCCTTCCTGCTTTTCCGATGCATTGAACCATTGCTCTTCAACGCCAACATTCTTTGCTTTATTAACCCAATAGCCATTTTTCTTCTTCACTGGTGGATTAACAATACCCGCTACGTGACCAGAACCAGCCAACACAAACTCTTTATCTTGTGAACCAATTGCTTGGAAGCCCTTATATATGGTTTTCCACGGTGCAATATGATCATCTTTTGTTGAAATAAAGAAACACGGAACATTAACATCACCCAAATCTATAGGGGCGCCCAAAACTTTAAGACAATTGGGTTTAACAACATTGTTTTCCAGATACATGTTACGCAGGTAAAACGCGTGCATTTTAGATGGTAAATTGGTCATGTCACCATTCCAATACAATAGGTCAAAGGCATATGGATCTTGACCCAACATATAGTTGTTCACAAAGAACGACCAAATTAAATCATTGGATCTCAGAAGATTGAAGGTTGTATGCAAATATATACCTGGTAAAATACCGCCATGCCCTTCCATAAAGGCCTCTAGCGCTTCAATTTGTTCATCTGAAATAAACAAGCTGACTGGTCCAGGATCCGTAAAATCAAGCATAGCTGTAATAAAGGTTGCTGAATGCGCAAATGATCGCCCTGTTTTTTGCGCATGCGATAGAGCACAGCCTAAGAGTGTTCCCCCAATGCAATACCCCACCATCTGAATGGTTTCTTCACCAGTAATTTTTTTGATAGCATCAGTACAGTCATAGATGCCTTTTTCAAGATAATCTTCAAATGCTGTATCACCCAACTCTTCTGAGGGGTTCACCCACGATGTAATAAAAACTGTATGGCCTTGATCAACAAGATATTTCACCAAAGAATTCTCTTGGCGCAAATCTAGAATGTAGTATTTGTTAATCCATGGCGCCACAATGAAAACTGGCTTCTTATTCACCATATCTGTTGTTGGTGCATATTGCAAAAGCTGTACAAGCTTATTCTCATAAACCACTGCACCTTCTGTGATCGCAATATTCTTACCCACTTCAAAAGCCGCTGGATTAACCATTTCAATACGCGGATGATCTCTATCAAAGTCATTGAGAAGCTTATTCAAGCCCTTAACAAAATTCTCACCGCCCGTCTGAATTGTCTCATCCATAACCACTGGATTAAGAAACCAAACATTTGATGGTGATAAGGCATCAAGGACTTGAGAAATTGTAAATTCGGCAAACGCCTTCTGATCAGAGTCAATTTTTGTATTGTGCACCAGGTCTTCAATCATTCGACATGTAACCAAATATGCTTGCATCACGGCATTGTGTAATGGCCGTTCTGTCCAACGCTCATCCTTAAAACGACGGTCACCTGATTTAGGTGCAATAACTGGGTATGTATCTCGTCCCTCTTGGGCGTATTGAAGATTTGTCCAGATTTTCGCATAGTCCGCCATAAGAAACATGAACTGCCGCTGTAACTCAATAGGGTTGGCTAAAATCTC
>CAXRKA010000116.1:0-3801 GCA_964231155.1 Alphaproteobacteria bacterium
TCAATGACTTCTTATAGTTGGGAAGGATTCTTTTTAACATAATAATCTAAATTAACAGATATAATGACTCTGTCAACCAAATTGTTGCTTAAAACACTAAAAACGACGGCGTTTAAAAACACCCCTGGCGGCATAATGTACAAAGCACCAGGCTGCGTAAAAAATATTGAGTTTCAATGTTTTGCGATAGACTGCCCATAAACGTCGTGCAGAATTGGCTTTATTGCTTGATAAAGAAACATAACCCTGACGATAGCGTGCCAAATCATGGTCTAAAAGCTGTGCCACATGTCCTTCTCTGAGGATACGACACCAGAAGACAAAATCTTCATGCATGGGCAAATCCTCATCAAAGATATGTACACCGACCAAATCTTGGTCATACATGGGTGTCAAAGTGCCCATCGCTGTATTTTTAAGAAGGATTTTATAATCGATTTGACTGGGTCCACAAATATACATTCCCTCTTTACAGCCATCGCTGGTCATACGCCGATAACCTGTATATGAAATCGGGCAATTGTTGTTCAACATAAAGTCAACCTGTCGGGCAAACTTATCAGGTAAAATCACATCATCGGCATCAATAAAAGTGATAAAACGGCCCCTGGATTTTTCCAGACCTGTATTACGGGCCGCAGCAGCACCTCTGTTTTCAGAATGTTGGTAAAAACGGCAGCGCGCCTCTTTATTGACCATTTTTTTGATGCGCTTTAGACTCTCTTCATCTGCACCATCATCAATAATAATCATTTCCCAATTCTTATAATCTTGACCTACAACGCTTTGAATGGTTTCATCTATAAATTGGGCGTTTTTATAGACTGGGGTAATCACACTGATCATAGGGCGATCATCCACACTCTCTTTGTCTTCATCAGCATCTATCGTATTTTTTACGATGCGTTTTTTTGTTTCAGTCGCCATTGATAACTCGTTTTCAACAAAATATCCAAATCATTGTATTTAGGTGTCCAGCCTAGGATTTTATGCATTTTGGTTGTATCTGCAATCACAGACGATGGATCACCTTGCCGTCTTGACTCATAATTGATTGGGAAATTAATGCCTGTGACACGTTGCATGCCTTCGGCAATCTCTTTAACGCTATAGCCTTTAGAATAGCCACAATTGATGGTGGTGGTTTCGCCACCGCTCATGAGGTACTTTAGAGCCTCAATATGGATGTCCGCCAAATCTGAGACATGGATATAATCCCTCACTGCTGTTCCATCGGGCGTGTCATAATCATTGCCATAGACATCCAAAGCATCCAATTCTCGCACAGCTGCACGGCTTGCTGCCATAAAAATACGCTGTGATTTTTTGTTTAATAGACCACTGCGTCCTTCAGGATCTGCGCCTGCGACATTAAAATACCGAAGGATAACTGAACGAATACCCTTAATCTTGGACATGGTATTGACAACCGTCTCGGCCATGGCTTTACTCTCGCCATACGGCGATTCTGGACAAAGAGGATGATCCTCATTGGCGGGCTTCTCACCCACCGAACCATAAACAGAGCAACTGGATGAGAAAACAAAACTTTGTATTCCTGCCATTTCACAGACCTTTAAAACAGACGCTGTCCCCTCAACATTATTGCTGTAATAAGCCACAGGGTCAGCGATAGAGTCAGATACAACAGCCAATGCGGCCATATGAATAACACCCTCAATGCTCTCGCTTTTCATCAGATCCGTAACGGCCTTGGTGTCTCTGACATCAATTTCATGGATCTGCAAATTATTAGGGACCAATGCCTTATAGCCAAAGGACATATTATCTAAGATAACGGGGAGAGCGCCTTGATCTAAAAGTGCGTAAGCGATATGCGAGCCAATATAACCTGCTCCACCCGTTACCAATATTTTTTTATCTTTTAGGTTCATATGTTCTTATATTATGATAGCATTATAAAAGCCATAACCCGCTCTCTTCATCTTAATTGAGCTTAACATGAATAACAACGCTTATGATTATACCGCAACCCTTAAGAAAAGGTGATACAATTGGCGTCTTCTCGCCCAGTTCTCCTTTATCAAAAGACGATCTGAACAAAGGCAAAGCGCTCTTAGAAGTTCAGGGCTATAAGGTTTTCATTCACCCTCAAAACTTTATTGATCATGGCCGCCTGGCTGGAACGGATGAAGAAAAAATAGATGCTTTCCATGCACTTATTCAAAATCCTGATATCAATTGTATCTTATGTGCTCGTGGCGGCACAGGCGCATTATCTCTTTTACCGCATATCGATTATGAGCTGATCAAAAAGAACCCCAAAGCAATCGTCGGCTTTAGTGATGTCACCGTATTACTGAACACCATAACCTATAAAACTGGCTTGGTTACTTTTCATGGTCCAATGCTCAAAGCAATCACTGAAGACGATACATCTCTCAAAGCATGGCAAGACTGCCTTGAAGGAACCAGCATTAAGGAAACATATAATTTCTTCTCCCTTGGCCAACATCTAGAAATACTTCAATCTGGCAAGGCACATGAACCCATCTATGGTGGTAACCTAACTGTTTTGCTGGCTCTATTGACTGCACAACCAGACATGGCTCAATGTTTCGAGGGCTCAATACTTTTAATTGAGGATGTAGGTGAATTGGATTACCGTTTTGATCGCAGCCTTACGGCATTGTTCCAAAATCCCTCGATACAAAAGATATCCGGGCTTATCGTAGGCGTCACTAGATTTGAAACTGACAATGAGAATACAGCCTCATACCCCAGAAATCTGTCTAAAATGATCAAAAAAGTGATCTCTGATCGTGGTTTAAACATCCCCGCTGTTATGAATGCACCATTTACACATGATTATCCACATCAAACCATTCCTATTGGCATGGTTCTTGCTTTTAATGCTAATAAAGATACACACCTTTTAACAGTCTGAGCACACAATGTCTAAAATTAAAATGTCAATTGTTTATTGTTCTTCACCTCGCACAGGCAGTACACTCCTTTGTACATTAATGAACCAATTTGGTGCTTTTGGTTCAGCCCAAGAATATTTATCATTTACGGATGTTGCACCCAAAACATACACACGTTTTGGAATGGGATCTAAAGACGACTATAATAAAGATGTTCCACAAGCAACAAAGGAGCTAATTGAAAAATCAGCATCTAAACACGGGATAGTCTCAATCAAACTACACTACTCTCAGTATCAAGGAATGCTTACTAAGCACAATTTTGATATCTTTAGTTTCCTTCCCAATCCACGATTTTTTTACTGTACACGTGGCGATACTCTAAAGCAGGCCATTTCATGGCTTAAAGCCCAGCAAACTGGCCAATGGTATCATACACGTAGAAAACAAAATGAACCCAGATATGACTTTGAAAAACTTAATCATATTATTCAACGTGTTCATGAAGAACGCCATAGTTGGGAGACATTCTTTTCTGCAAATAATATATTACCCCATAGAGTATGCTTTGAAAGCCTTGTGAAAGATAAAGCCGATACAGTCAAAGACATCATATCTTACCTTGGTTATAATTTTAACGACGATATCTATCATCAGCTTCAAGAAATCTCAAAGCCACAAACTGATCACTTAAATAAGGATTGGTATCAAAGATATGTTGAGGATTCAGGACAATACTCTTTGAATCAATTATCACATTCAGATAAAAAGCCAATTACCTTGAAAGCGCTTTAATCCAGTGATATAAATCATATTGCGTGTCTTGCGGGTGTAGCTTAATGGTAAAGCCCCAGCCTTCCAAGCTGGTTATGAGGGTTCGATTCCCTTCACCCGCTCCAAAATTACGCACAAA
>CAXRKA010000117.1:0-5119 GCA_964231155.1 Alphaproteobacteria bacterium
GAACTTTTGCTTCATTGTCTCTTCTCTTGCAAACAGCATAATGCAGAACCTTCAGTGATAAAAGACAATATAAAAAAAGGCGGGATAAACCCGCCTTTTTAAAAAATAAGAAATATTCGATTAAGCGACGTTGTCCTTAACCCATTTGATGAGATCCGCTTTAGGCAATGCGCCAACGCGTGTTTCTTTCAACTCACCATTGTTAAAGATCATCAATGTTGGGATACCACGTACACCGAATTTAGATGGTGTGTTTGGGTTCTCATCAATATTGATTTTAGCTACTTTAACTTTGCCTTGTAGCTCGCTAGCCACTTCATCAAGAACGGGTGATAAAGCACGACAAGGGCCACACCACTCTGCCCAGAAATCAAGAAGAACTGGACTGTCACTGTTAATGACATCATTTTCAAAGTTATCGTCTGTTGTTTTAATGCTAGCCATAAAACTAAACCTTTCTGTGATTTTCGTTGTTATAAACGCTGTTTGACTCTATTATTCGTTCAACACAATAAAAACGTTACTCTTAGTTATTCAAGCTATACACGGAAGTCATTTTGTCAACTCTAAAAAACATGAAATTACCCGAAAACGACGATAACAGCACACCAGAGAATGGTACATTATCTGGCACTTACATCAAACGTGAGTGGCGTGATCCCATGTTCACCATGGCACATTTGCTGACAAAATCGAGCTCCCGAATTGCTGTCATGGACTGTGGAGATGGTGAAATTTGTGAAGCCTTTGCAACCATCAAAAAACACCAGCAATTCATTGGCTGTGACCGTGACCCAGAAAATATCAAAAACGCCCAAAACAAATACGACATCAGCAATCTTCAATTCCTTGAAATGAGTGCTGAAGATCCAGATTTTAAAGGTGAAGATATACATGGTATTGTCAACTCACACAATATCCATCGGATGTTTTCCTTCGGCGGATATAATGAGAACCATGTTATTCAATCTCTAAAAAAGCAAATCAACCACCTTCCTCATTACGGCGTTCTGATGATCCGTGATTTTGCAGGACCTGATACAGATGATGACATTATTTTGGAACTCTCCGACTCCAAAGACATTAAATATTTCAGGGAATTCTCACAATCTGCACGCCCTCTAGAAAGCCATGCAGGCCAAGGTTTTATGATTGAATCTGTTACCAATGCTCCAGATGCTCAACCAAACGTCAAAAGTTTCCAAGTTTCAAGAAAATGGGCCACAGAATTTCTACATCGTGTTGTTGATGATGACTGGCAGGCCAATCTACCTTTTGAATATACGGCCTTCTCAATGAACCGGATGTGTGAACATCTTGCACAACTCGGCATGCGTGTTTATTTTGCATCCCCTATATGGAACGAAGATCGGATTAAAGATGTTTATAAAAACCGTATCCGCCTTTTAGATATGGATCAAAAGGAGATGATTTTCTCTCCTTACGAATACATTGTCATTGCACAGCGCATTCCAGATGATGCACCTGCGATCATAAAAGAACGTCGCCACTCTTTGAGTGAAAAAAGTGATTTAAAACTCGAGTCCGTTCAAGATAAGAACTCAGGTGAGACTTTTGCACAAGTGAAACTCAAACAGACATACGATGATATTCTGCCTTGGCGATTTAGCTCTCATAAACGCCTCAAAGTTTGTGTCAAAGTCGATGTTCATAGACCCCTTATTAATGCTTTACCTCGAAAAACACCCAATCTTGATGGCAAAAGATGGTCAGGCTTTACAATTGAGCCTTTAACCGTTCCATCAGATATCTGGGAAGATCGTGCACAATCGATCGCCAAAGCCCTCTCCGAATTGTCTGATAACTTAAGCATAGATGATATAGGCACTATTCGCCGTGAGACACAATATTACCCAGACCCCGAGGTTGTTATAAATAAGAAAGCTGGGTTAAGTGTTGAGATTACTCAAGCTATTAAACCGTCACAGAAAGCCAAAGAAGATCTTCAAAATGGCGTGATTAAGGAACTTGATGCTGAAGATATTCTGCGCGCTTGTCGTGTAGGGCTTATTCCCGATGGCCGACTAGAGATGTTGATCAACCAGCTCGTTCAACGCCTTGGTATATATTACGATGAATGGTATCAATACGACATCGTGATCGGTGATGCTGACCCAGAAACAGTTGTAAGCGCAGACCATATTGAAGAGGTTTTTGAAAGCATTTCACGCGATGCCGAGAATGAGCGAGCCTATACAAGTACAGACAAAGCACCAGACAGCCATAAACACGACAAAACTGTATTTACAGCTGAAAACTATGTTGATGGGCTTTCTGTGAGTTTGGAATCTATGGATGTGGAAATGTATTTACCACGCTACGCCAGTCTCAACACAGCCGTTTGCCTACCCATCACCAATGACCCCAAACGTCAAGAACCACTTGTTGGCATGGAACAACGACGCCTTCCTATCCCTAATCGTCTGGAAGGCAAATCGGTTACAACACAACTGCCCTCTTATCGTTTACCAAACTATATTACAAATATTCCCGAAGCTCGGGTTTATTTGGCAGAACAGTTTAAATGCAAACCTGATCAAGTGATCCCGATAGGTTCCAGTTTCTTCCTTTATCCCGAAATTTCACCAGAACGTATTTTTCCATTTATGATCAATAACCCTGGTTCGGGTGGTGATCTTACTTGGCGTTTTGCACGTCCAAGCCTTGCAAAAATATACTTTCAACCTGTGGTCAAAAAATCCTCAATGGTTGTATTTACAAAAGCCTTAAATGAACTGTATTACGGACATAAATTATTTATGAGCATAACACCTGGCTCGGATATTAAAAAAGAAGCCGAAGATACATTATCTATTATACCACAAAATACAAAACCCTCTGGCTCATCCAACGAACCACGTAATGAATAACACACCGCAATACTTCAGTAGTTTAAGACGTGATCAGCTTTGGCAGCGTATTTATAAACAATTTCAAAAAAATGATATTATCTATCAAAAAGCGGCTGAAGCAATCAATGATCGCCTGAACGTCATTACGCGAGAATTCAAAAATATTCTTGTGATTGGTGCGCCTGGTCACGCACTGCTGAAAGTCAATGCACAGCAAAATGTAACCATCTGTGATACAGCCATCGCTTTGGAACATTCCGAAATAAGCCATAACACAGAACAACTGACTATTGATCATTGGGATAATATGTCACTCCCATTAGTACAATATGATGCTGTTGTTTCATTTATGGTCTTACACAGCTTAAACGATGCCCCAGGACATCTTATTCAATGCCATAGATCACTGGTTAAAGATGGTGTTTTCCTGAGTGTTTTTATTGGCGGAGAGACACATTATGAGTTGAGACAAGCACTAACCAATGCTGAGCTTTCAGTCCGTGGGGGATCAGAGCAACGCTTTATGCCCCTTATTACTTTGAAAGATGCAGGCGCACTTTTACAAAGGGCCATGCTGGCACTGCCGGTTGCCGATTATGAGCGTCTTATTCTCAATTATTCAACAACACACCAGCTTTTAAGTGACCAAAAAAGATTGGGTCTAGGCAATCAGCTTCAAGCACAATCAGCTTATCTTTCAAAACATGTCATGGAAGCTTTATCTTCGCATTACCCCCAAAATGACAATGGTCAATATGAGCTCAGCGTTGATCTTATTCATATGATTGGCTGGCGCCCTGATGAGTCACAACAAAAACCGCTCATGCCAGGCTCAGCCGAAACACGCCTTTCTGATGCCTTAGGTACGGATGAGCATAAAACAGATGCACTTGCACAACCGCATTGATATCTGGCAAAATCAAATCATGAGCCAAAACAAAACCCTGATCACTATCTTTCTATTCTGTATTCTCTCCATAGGGATAACAGCTTGTAATCCTTTTGCCTCTTCAACTGACAGATCTATACGTGCCGCCTTAGAAAAAGAATACAATCAAGACCTTTGCCGGCGCTATTCCATGATTTACCCTTTTGAACTTGCACCTATTCCAATGAATAGGAAAAAAATAACGCAAGCGGACATCATGATGGACGCCGGCCTACTAAAAAAAGAAGAGAAGCGTCGTTACTTCAAAGGTGCTGGCTATTTAAAAGTGAATGAGTATGCCCTCACTAAAAAAGGCGCATCACTTCTTAATGATGATTATGAGCTTTGCTACGGCAAACAATATATTGAAGATATCTTGGCCATTGATATGCAATCAGAAACAGCTGCAAGTGTCACCTTCGTTGTGAACCAAACATCCGACCAAAACTGGATTTATGATAAAGCCTTTACGGGCTTTGCCAATCTAGATGATCCTAAAACGTTAAAACGTATGGTCTATCAGTCCAAAACCGAAGAATGGACTGTTGGTCGCTAATCCTTGTACAAAAAAAAGAGGCGACCCGAAGGTCGCCTGAAGTACAAGAGGAAAGTTTTTCGTCCGTAAACGACGAATTCAGTGTGCTAACTACTCACCGTCCATAACCATCTCACGTGTGCTAACAATCTGATCATTGGCAGCGCCTGTGTGATGACGCATACCCATGTCGCGGATGGCTAATTCTTCTAATAATGTCTGTGCGGTCATAAAGCGACGACGATTAAATACATCCAAAGCCTCTTGTGTATCCATTTCAGGACGTCCGTGCTTTGCGTAGTATTCGCGGATCTGTTGTGAAATCGTCTTTGTCATCGTTTTTACCTCAATTCTTGAAATGAGTATATCGATTCGCATTGATTATGTCAATAATAAAATATACTTTTTATATATTTTTATTATACTTTACGTTTTTTATGTATATTTTATTTGACCATTAGGTATATTTATGTAATATAGAGAGCATGAATATTACTGGCAAACAGATATCGGCAGCACGTGCCTTATTAAAATGGACACAGAAAGATCTCTCTGAAAAGACTGATCTTTCTACGATTGCCATTAAAAAGATCGAAGCCGGTGACACACAACCCCGTGAAAGCACGATGCAAGCTATTAAAGATGCTTTTGAGCGTAATGGCATTGAATTTATTGAGCGCGGCGTACGCGAAAAGAGTGAACTGGCGAAAGTCCTCGTCGGTGATACAGGTATTGAACGCTTTTACACTGAGCTTTCTAATTACGTGGTCAATTCAAACGACC
>CAXRKA010000118.1:0-2830 GCA_964231155.1 Alphaproteobacteria bacterium
TTATCGTTCTTTTGTAAGAGAGCAAGCAGGTATTCGTGTTCAGCATCGTGCTTTGCCTGATCAATGGGCCACCACATTCCAAATTGAGCACGAGAAATCCCATGAGTCTATTTCAACAGAGTTTCACCAACCTGGTGGGCCACTCACTTTTATTCCTTTGAAGGATCAAAACCAATCCACAGTTGTTTGGTGTGATCATAAAACCAATATTGATGATATTATGTCGGGTTCTATTGATGATATGGAAGAGGCCTTATCTATTCTGTGTGATGATCATTTGGGTTCTATGCGCATAAAGGGCGAACGTTTTTCTTGGCCAGTGGGGGCCTATACAGTTGATCAACTGAATGCTGGGCGGATTGTTCTTGTTGGTGAAGCGGCCCATGCTTTGCCACCATTAGGGGCTCAGGGCTTTAATGCAACGCTTGAAGATATCTTTGTGTTAAAAAATCACCTTCACAATGTTGTCCATCATTGGTTTTATATTGGCGAGCCATCATCATTGTTCTACTATACCAAAAAGCGACAATTGGATATTACAACCCGTCTGAATATCATTTGGGGGATTAATCGCGTTCTTCTCAAAGGCGACAAGGCCATTGATTGGATGCACAAAGGTGTCCGTTTAATGGAATATATAACACCAGCACGAAAAAAAATTATGGAGAAGGGTGCTCATCTGAATAGGAAAAAGGCTAAAGCGTAATGTTTGCAGGTTTTAAAGATGAGCTGACGATGCGTGATAAGTTCCATGGGCTTCATTGGGGCTTAGTGTTGTGTATTGTTCTTATCGGAGCCATTGGTTATATGGGCCTTTATTCAGCAGCCAACGGTAATGTTGAACCCTATGCGGGGCGTCATCTGATGCGTTTTGTTATTGGTCTTTCTGGATTTTTTATCACAGCATTTATTGATATACGTGTGTGGCGTTCCTTAGCCTATCCACTCTATTGGTTCACACTTATATTACTGATTATTGTTGAGCTGAAAGGCTATGTGGGGATGGGGGCCCAGCGTTGGATTGATTTTGGCCTGATTAAATTTCAGCCGTCTGAATTGATGAAAATTGCTTTGGTTTTGGTGCTTGCTCGGATCTTTGATAAGAAAGACCCTGAGACTATTTCTCACCCTTTCCATCTTTGGTGGCCCATTCTCTTGGTTGTCGTGCCTGTTGGCCTTGTTATGATGCAGCCAGATTTGGGAACAGCACTTATCTTGATTGCGATTGGTGGTGTCATGCTCTTCTTGTCAGGTGTGAGCTGGTACCTCTTTGGTGGTGCGGTGGTCGCTATTTGTGCAGCCATTCCGATTGCTTGGAAATACTTCTTGATTGAATATCAGCGTCAGCGTGTGCGTATATTTCTCAATCCAGAGATTGACCCCTTGGGCGCAGGCTATCATGTGACACAGTCTAAGATTGCACTTGGTTCAGGCGGAATGTGGGGAAAAGGTTTTCTTGAGGGGACACAGAGTCATTTGAACTTCCTGCCTGAGAAACAAACAGATTTTATTTTCACACTCTTATCTGAAGAATGGGGGTTGTTTGGCGGTCTGATCATTCTCACTCTCTATTTTGTATGTTTTGGATATGGGTTGCTTATTTCTCAAACAGCACGCAGTGATTTTGCACGGCTGATCGCCATGGGTATTGTGATGAATGTGATGTTCTACGTGATTATTAATGTTGGTATGGTCATGGGATTATTGCCGGTTGTGGGTGTGCCGCTACCTATGATTTCTTATGGTGGGACATCAATGCTGACAGTGCTCTTTGGTTTTGGTTTGATGCAATCGGCTTCAACACACCGTAATCTCAGAATGAGTTCTCTCTTTTAATAGGAAGATTGTGCAATATCTTGTACGCGTTTGTAATCAAAGCGCAGTGAAGGGTAGCGTTCAGATAGCTTTTGGCATTCTTCGAGCAAATTTTGAAAACGTTGCTCAGATAGCATCAGCCGTGTTTGGAAAGCACCATTCACATCATATAATGCGCCAGCACGAACAGAAAGCACTGTAAAGCGTGCATAAGCAATATCAACACTCAGTTGAAAGCTGCGTTGGTAGATATGTGTTTCGTTGGGCGTAATGGTCACGTCCAATTCAAAGAAGCGTTTTGTTTTAGCCACAGCGGGTTTGGCTTTTGTTCCCTGTACTTCTTGATTGTCTTGTGAGGTTTTTTGGCGTTTATGAATGCGCTCAAAACTGTCTTCGAGATGGAGCTTAGATGCATCAACAATGCGTGTCTTGTCATTCTGTGTCTCGTAAAGAACAATGCGATTGATTTTTTGTGTTGCTGGGTGAACATGACACAGCGTGGCGTTCAAGCGGGGTGTGTTCAGCCAGTGAATACGCATAGCACCGCGAGCGGTTGCGCGATTATGAACAAGACAGTGAATGAAAACAATCTGAGACATCAGAACTTCATTATGCCTGATATTTCCGTATTGTTCAAGAGCGCTTAGGATTGATGCTATAATTGTGGCTAGACAATGAGATAGTCATTCTTAAATCTCTCGGGATGAACCCCTTCATGCCTGACATCATATGGGTTTTTAACAAAAGCAGTTCCCGCCTTGTACGTTAATCCATCCTTGAAGAATATGTCTTCTACAGCTGTATCCTTCTCAATTTGGAAAAATGGATATGTCTCGGCCTCTTTAGACATAATAACAGATGCGGCTAGCTCACTACCATTTTCAACACTTGAAGGATTATATTTCGTAAAGAATTTATGCAATGAAACGAACGATGGCCTAAAATCATATTCTGGCAAAGAAACAAGAAAACCTGAATGTCTGACTTCCACAAACTCATAGGTCCTTATGTCTTC
>CAXRKA010000119.1:0-5476 GCA_964231155.1 Alphaproteobacteria bacterium
TTATAAATGTTACGCTGAACTTATCTATTTCAAAAGCAAAAAACTAGGGAAACAAACATGCCACATCAATATAAAATTAATGCCTTCACAGCCCCAAGAAGTTCAGATTCTGTTCCAAAATATGCATACAAGATGACAAAAAAAGCACTCAAAACTCATAAGAATAACGGAGTATTACTTCGAGGTTCCAAAGAAGAATATATATTTAATAAATTCGGCATTCAAGTGGCATATGAATCTGAGATTGCCGTCATTACAGACCCAGAAGCTTTAAAAAATCAAAAGCCAGTTGTAGGCCATAGACGTTTTGATAGTTCAGAGAACTATCCGCCCATCAGCTATTTTGACTTATTAACAATTTAGAAAATTCATCCGCATCAAAGGGCTGCAGATCATTGGCCGCCTCACCAACGCCAATAGCATAAATTGGTAAACCAAATTTCTGTGCCAAGGCGATAACAATCCCGCCACGTGCTGTTCCATCAAGTTTAGTCACGATAAGGCCTGAAATAGGTGTAACCTCGTTGAACAACTCAACCTGATTGATAGCATTTTGACCTGTTGTTGCATCAAGTGTAATAAGAGTGGCATGTGGCCCCTCTTCACCCAATTGTTTTCCAATCACACGCTTGACCTTTTCCAATTCATCCATCAAATCCTGTCGATTGTGTAGGCGGCCCGCCGTATCAATCATCACAACATCAATACTTGGATCATTTTTTGCCTTTTCAATCGCCTCAAACGCCACAGCCCCAGCATCAGCTCCAATGTCTTTTGACAAAAACTGCGCACCCGTACGCTCAGCCCAGATTTGTAATTGCTCAACAGCTGCTGCACGGAATGTATCCCCTGCAGCCAGTAAAACACCTTTACCTTCTGATTGAAATTTCTGTGCCAGCTTAGCAATGGTTGTTGTTTTCCCTGTACCATTTACACCCACCATCAAAACAACATAAGGTTTCTTGGCTTGGTCAATTTCAAAGCTTTTGGCTACTGGCGCTAAAATCTCAGACACTTTGGATGCAAGAAAATCTTTTACTTCCACAGCATCAATATCTTTATCAAAACGATCCTTTGATAGACTCTCTGCCAATTCAGATGCTGTGACTGGACCAAGATCAGCCGTGATCAATAAATCTTCTAGTTCATCCAGCATTTCTTGATCAAGCCTTGACTTGGTGAAAATATCTGTAATCCCCGATGTCAGCTTGGATGATGACTTTGACAAACCTTTCTTCAGGCGCTGTGTCCATGAGAGTTTTTTCTCTTTTGGTAACTCTTCAACTTGAGGCTCTTTTTTAACCGCTTCTTCCTGAACTGTCTCAAGCTCTTTTTCGGGTTGAGCAATAACCTCTTCTACAACCTCTTGAACTTCAGGTTCAATCTCAGATTCCACCTCGGGTTCTGCAGAAACAACAGTTTCTTTGATCAGCTCTGGTATAGCTTCTTCAACAACTATTTCTTGGACAGGTTCGGACGTAGCCTCTTCAATTTCAAGCTCCACCTCTTCTGTTTGAATAGGCTCTTGAACGGGGGCTTCAACTGGTTGAACATCCTGTTTTTTATTGTCGTCTTTTTTCTTTTTCTTCCAAAAAAACATCTATACCGCCTTTATCACATCAACCAGCATTTGATTGTTATCGTTGATGCTTGTCATTTTCACATGAGCCATTTGCCCAATATTGATACCATGTTTTGAGCCATCAAGAAAGACTGGGACAAAATATTCGCTATGAGCCGTATTGTCTTTTTCCAAAAGAACCGTCGCGTGCTGTCCAACCCATTTTTGCAGCATGGATTGCTCCATTTCCTGTCCAAGCTCACGTAGAATTCTAGCGCGTTCTTTGATTACATTGCCATTGACCTGAGGCATCTTGGCAGCAGGTGTCCCCTCACGTAGTGAGAATGGAAAGACATGTAGCAAGGTAATGTCACACTCACGGATCAAATCAAGACTGTCCTGGAAATGCTCATCTGTTTCTGTAGGAAACCCTGCAATAATATCGCAGCCAAAAGTGATATCCGGACGGAGCGCGCGTGCGCGCTTACAAAAATCAATCACGTCCTGACGCAAGTGTCGACGTTTCATACGCTTTAAGATAAGATCAGAGCCATGCTGTAAAGAGATATGCAGATGTGGCATCAAACGTGGTTCTACTTCAATTAAACGCCATAAATCTTCATCCATTTCTACAGGATCGAGGGATGACAATCTTAAACGTGGTAATTCTGGAACCAGAGCGAGTACACGACGGATCATTTGTCCTAATGTAGGTTTGCCCGGTAAATCAGCACCGTAAGATGTGACATCAACACCCGTTAGTACCACTTCGTTAAATCCCTGCTCAACCATACGGCGTGTTTGGTCGGCCACAACACCAATTGGGACAGAGCGTGAATTCCCGCGCCCATAGGGAATAATACAAAAGGTACAACGGTGATCACAGCCATTCTGTACTTGTAAGAAGGCACGGCTTCGGTCTTCAAAACCATCAATCAAATGCCCTGCCGTCTCTTTCACGGACATAATATCATTCACAATAATTTTCTCTGTATGCGCTTCAATCGATGTCCATGGTTCTGGCTTTAATTTCAGATCATTCCCTAAAACCTTATCAACCTCTGGCATATCACCATACATATCGGGATGAACCTGTGCTGAACACCCTGTGACAATAATTGTGGCTTCTGGATTATCTCGTCGTGCTTTACGAATAGCTTGACGTGCCTTAGCTTCGGCCTGATTGGTTACCGCACAAGTATTAAAGATAATTGCATTTTTTAAACCTGCTTTTTCAGCATTTTGCGCCATCACAGCCGACTCATAATGATTCAGGCGACAACCAAAGGTCACCACTTCATTATTTGCCTTATCTTTTATCGGTTCATAGTGTTCATCTGTCATGCGCGCAAGTCTCCCTATTATTGCCCTCATCGTCAAATAAAAAATGCATCAAAAACAGCCTCTTGATCTTTATGAAATGCATTTCTTATAATCAAAAAAATATTTAAGGAACGCACATGACTATCAGTACATTTTTTATTATTCTTTTTACCTTTACAGCCATCATGTTACTCATGGCTTGGCAACAGAAGCATGACGACACGTTCAAAAGCTTTTTTGCCGCAGGACGAAATGTTGGAATCTGGGGGATAGCCATCTCTACATCCGCCAGTTGGCAATGGGCAGACAACTTATTTTCAACATCTCAAATAGGCTATGACTTCGGCATCCATGGTGTTCTATGGTTTGCAAGCGCAAGCTTTTTAAGCTTTCTAATATTTGCTTGGCTAGCCGAAAAAATGAGATCACAAGCCCCTGATATCCTAACTATACCTGATTTCGTTGCATTAAAAACCAACCGTTCAAAGTCAGTTCATATTGCTATGACATTGGGTACTATTCTCTATCAATTGTTTGCTCTAGCACTCGGTGCAACAGTAACAGGCTTACTCCTCAATGCCGCTTTTGGATTTGATTACTTCTTAGCTGCCTCTTATGTTATTGTTTTTGCCCTCACATATTCCCTTATTAGTGGTCTTAAAGCCTCAGTACTGACGGATGTTATACAATTCTCTCTTATGGCTGTACTCATGGGTGTATTGATTTTTATTGTATCAAACGGCATCGATTACACCGAGTTCAATAGTGCGCTTCTTTTTGGTGGTGGACAAACTTATACATCGTTTTGGAACAAAGATTTGGTTTTATCTCTGGGTATTCCATTATCTATTATTGTTGTCGCACAACCCATTGTTGACCAAATGATCTTTCAGAGACTTGCTGCTCTTGATAAGTCCATTAATCCTTTTAAACCCTTTCTTCTAACGGGTGTCATATGTGCTGCGCTGGTTATCCTTTTAAGCAGCGTTGGTTTCTTTGGCCAATATCTTGTGAGTGAAGGCCATATTAATGTAACAGACAGCCAGCTTGTTGTCGTTGAAGCTGTTCGACATGCCATGTCAGAAACTGGCCTTATACTCTTTGTTATAGCTTTTGTTGGCGTTGTGTTTTCAACGACTGACTCTATCTACAGTTCTTTATCTGCACTGATCAGTATTGATATTTATAAAAAGTACTTTAGCACCAATAAATCCGAGAAAGAGATTATCACTGTTGCACGTATCAGCATGTTCCTTGCTGGAGCACTCGCTATTGCTATGTCTGCTGCTAAACTAGAAATTTTATGGATTTTATTTATCATCGGCGCAGCAGGTGGAACTATTGTTATGCCCGTTGTTTTCTCTGTCTTTGCAAAAAGCTTAAGAGCACGGTGGGTCTTAGCCTCTATCCTCTTATCACTCGTCATCTCTGTACCATTGAGCATTTATGCTAATGTTATTGGCGACTCTCTTCTTGTTTCTGTTGCTTCATTAATGGGTATCGTTATTGGTGCTGTTTTCTGCACTGTGGCTATAAAAGAGACATCATAGACAATTTCTAGAAAATGGCTTTTTTCGTTGACAGCCATGGGTTATTGGGCCATAAAGCGGGTGCTTAAACTTTAAGGCAAAACTACATATTAGACTTCACATCTGTCGGCATCGTCTGCTCACAGGTGTTTTTGAACATGAAGGATATGCAACTGAACTATGTTTGATAGTTTGAACAAAAGACTGGGAAATATTTTTGACCGCCTCCGCGGTCAAGGCGCTTTGACAGAAAAAGACGTCGATGCCGCTATGCGTGAAATCCGCGTTGCCCTCCTCGAAGCTGATGTTGCCTTGCCTGTCGCCAAAGAATTTATAAACAAAGCCAAAGAGCGGGCTATTGGTGAGGACATCATCAAATCGGTGACACCTGGCCAACAAGTGGTCAAAGTTGTTCATGACACAATGGTAGATATGCTGGGCTCTGAGAATGAAGAGCTCATTATCCTTGCCTCTCCACCAAGCATTTATATGATGGTTGGTCTTCAAGGTTCAGGTAAAACGACCACAACGGCTAAAATTGCTAAGCGCTTTACAGACAAAGACAATAAGAAAGTCTTGATGGCTTCATTGGACGTTTATCGCCCTGCCGCCCAAGAGCAGTTGAAACAACTGGGCACTCAAACAGGCGTGGACACACTTGAGATTATTGAAGGTCAAAAGCCTGTTGATATCGCCAATCGTGCCGTCAAAGAAGCCAAGCTTGGTGGCTATGACGTTGTCATCCTGGATACAGCAGGTCGTCTTTCTATTGATGAAGAGCTGATGGCTGAGATTGGTGCCGTTCAAAAAGCCACAAACCCCTGTGAGACACTGCTTGTTGCGGATGCTATGACGGGTCAAGACGCCGTCACTACAGCAAAGAACTTTGACGAAGCCGTGACTTTAACAGGTATCGTCCTGACGCGTATTGATGGTGATACACGTGGTGGTGCCGCTTTATCCATGAAGACGGTCACAGGTCAGCCAATTAAGCTGATGGGGACAGGTGAGAAACTTGACCAACTCGAGCTCTTCCATCCTGATCGTATTGCTGGCCGTATTC
>CAXRKA010000120.1:0-3108 GCA_964231155.1 Alphaproteobacteria bacterium
GCGCGACCATAAGCATTCGCAGCCTCGATAACAGCGCGATATCCAGCAAGGTTAGATTGTGATGAGAGCACATCCATATTCTGTGCACGTGTAATACGCGGCACAAATTCAAGTGAAAAGCTGGTTGTTTTACGCTTTTTCAGGGCGTCCAATTTTTGTGTTTCAATATAAGGGTCAAGAAGTCCAATCGTTTTGATCTTTGCTGGAAGTTCAGCAATGATCTTTTCCGCGAGGGGCTGCACATGAACAAGAATATCAGCACCTTTCAATGTGTCTTTCACGGTCTTGGTGATGGTGGCGCCTATATCCTTATAATCTTGATCTGAAAAACCGGAGGTGACGCCAGCTTTGGACTGCACAACAACACTATGCCCATCTTGCACAAAGCGTTTAGCGTTATCGGGTGTAATACCGACACGGTCTTCGTTTGATTGTGTTTCTTGGAGTGTCACAATTTTCATGAGAATCTGCCCTTATATGTGTCTAAACAATAATGGACTATTGCGTAGCATTTTTTGCTTCCAACAGCAAGCCAGTTTCCGGATGCAAACATTAATATGTTGAACAAAAAATTAACTCGTATTTGTGATATTTGAGAAACGATAAAGAAAACTGAGAGGAATCTGTATATGCCCATCTATAAAGCCCCCGTTGAAGATCTAAAATTTCTTCTGAATGATGTGTATCATACTGAGAAATTGGCCGATATGCCAGGTTTGTCTGAAGCAACGCCAGATATCATAGAGGCTGTGATTGATGAAGGGGCACGCGTTTGTGAAGAAGTGCTTTTTCCAATCAATATGTCAGGTGATCATGAAGGCTGTACCTATAATCCCGATGATCATTCAGTGAAAACGCCCAAGGGTTTTAAAGAGGCCTATGAGACCTATGCCCAGGGAGGCTGGAATGGTTTATCTGTTGAAGAAGAATTTGGTGGTCAAAACCTGCCACATACGCTGAATACAATCATGGCAGAGCTGATCTCAAGCGCCAATATGTCTTTGGGTATGTACCCAGGGCTTACACAGGGCGCGATCAACGCTCTACGGCTTTATGGAACAGATCAGCAAAAGGCAACCTATCTGCCGAAGATGGTCTCTGGCGAGTGGTCAGGGACAATGAATTTGACAGAGCCACATTGTGGAACTGACCTGGGTTTGATCAAGACAAAGGCTGATGATAATGGTGATGGCTCTTATGCAATTAGTGGCACAAAGATATGGATCTCAGGTGGTGAGCAGGATCTGACAGATAATATTATTCACCTTGTGCTGGCGCGTTTACCCGATGCGCCTGAAGGCGTGAAGGGGATTTCTCTATTTGTTGTGCCGAAGTTTCTTGTGAAAGAGGACGGCGCGTTGGGCGAGCGCAACAAAGTCAACTGTGGGGGTCTTGAAGAGAAGATGGGTATTCACGGCTGTTCAACCTGTGTTATGAACTATGATGGGGCAACAGGATGGCTTGTGGGTGAACCACATAAAGGCCTCAAAGCTATGTTCGTGATGATGAATGAAGCACGTCTCCATGTCGGCATGCAAGGCCTTGGTTTGGCAGAAGTGGCCTATCAAAACGCTGTCGATTTTGCTAAAGAGCGTGTCCAAGGCCGCTCTCTAACTGGTGTTAAGAACCCTGAGAAACCCGCCGATTCCATTATTGTTCACCCTGATGTACGCCGTAACCTCTTATTGATGAAATCCTTCATTGAAGGCGCACGTGCTTTGTCTGTTTGGACAGGTATAAAATTGGATGAACATCATCACCATCCGGATCAGGATGTTCGAAAAGATGCGGATGATTTTGTGGCTTTAATGACACCAATTATCAAGGCCTACTTTACCGATTGGGGCTTTGAGAGTACAAGTTTGGCGGTTCAAACCTTTGGTGGCTCGGGATATTGCCGTGAATACGGTGTTGAGCAATATATGCGTGATGCACGGATCACTATGATTTATGAAGGCACCAACGGTATTCAAGGTCTGGATTTGATTGGGCGCAAGATGGGCGCAGATTTTGGCCGTGCGCTGCGCCAGTTCTTCCACCCAGCACAAGCTTATATTGAAGCCAATCAAGACAATGAAGACTTAGCTGAATTTATTTTCCCGTTTATGAAGGCCTTTGCAAAATTACAACAGGTCACACTTCAGCTTGGGCAAAAGGCTATGAAAAACCGTGATGAAGCTGGTGCCGCTGGTACGGATTACCTGCGTATGTTTGCCCTGGTGGTGATGGGTTATGTGTGGTTGAAAATGATTGAAGTATCAAAAGCCAAAATTATATCAGGCGAAGGCAATACAAAATTTTATAAGAATAAGATCAAAACAGGTCGTTTTTTCTTTGAGCGGGTCTTACCAGAGGCCAATACACGCTTTAGGATCATTATGTCTGGTGCAAAAACGCTGATGGATCATAACGAAGACGCATTTTAAATTATATCCTTGACAGTTGTCATAATTGATGCGATCATACGAATCATCAACCAACTGGGAGGTAATATTATGGAAGAAAGTACAAAAGATATTATGGCGGGATTTTGGGTTGGAGCGTGCTTAATGGGTTCGGGTTTTCTTGTATTTGATGCTTATTCAGCAGCTTATTCAGCAAAAAAAATGAAGCAGCAGGATGCAGAAAACCGTAAAATATTTGAGATGATTATTGAGAATCAGGTCGATATTGTTATCAACAATCATCTTGACCCTGATGAAACATATGTGCAGGTGCCTCTCGATCTAGCCCTTGATTACAATATCAATTTAGAGGATACCTTAAAGATAGTTTTCAATAAGGAAGATGGCAAATATTATGTGAATATATCTTCAGGCAAGGCGCGTGAATGGATGCATAATACCAATACTACTGCTCAGGTTTTGGGGCGATAAAGCCTGAATAGGTTTGTTTAAATTGATTTGACTTGTTATCTATTTTTCGTAATATTGGAATATGACGGATGTAGAAAAAAGGATCATTCGCCCTAAAATTGTAGTTTTCCTCGATTTTGAGGGCGTCTTCTTTGGCGTCAATCTGGATAAGTCGAAGGGTGCATTTGGTGGTGTCTCTTCAACTTTCAATCCCAAGTCTATTCAGCTTTTCAATCAATTGTTGAATATGAAA